>CAZZNN010000023.1:10363-16229 GCA_964655605.1 uncultured Oscillospiraceae bacterium | reverse complement strand
CGTTTCATCGGTATGAGCATTTAGGCCGACCTCTCAAATAAAACTATTTTACACCTTTTAGTATATATTCCGTTGCTTTATCAAGCTTTTTGGAAGCGTTTAAAACCGTCTCGTCGCTGCGCTTGGCATTCGCTTCAAACAGCTTTTTTGATTCCTGCGCGCTCTCGCGCGTGGCTTCCTCCTCCGCCTTGATATGCATGTCCCTTAGCTCCAGGCGCCTTTCCTTGGCGCGTTTTTGTACGTCGCTCTCGGCCTTTTCAATGGCTTCGCGCGCGTTAACAGCCGCTTCACGCCTGATGGCGGCGGCTTTCTTCTCCGCTTCGGAGACTTGCTCGATTATGGACGGCAAATTTTTTACCTCCTTGTTAATGGAATGTATAGAAAACCAAACAATAGAATTCTCGTGATTATATTTTATACTCAACGCGCGAAAAACACAAGGGAAATTACGTTCCAAAAGCATACAGTTTAATATTTCTAATTCCGGCGCTGCAAAAAGCGCAAATTTCACAGCAAATACACTTTGTATGTGATATAATAATCATCAGAATTTATTAGGAGCTTATTGATGAAAAAATGCAAGGTTGGCGGCCAGGCCGTCATGGAAGGCGTTATGATGAAGTCGCCCGCAGGCATAGCGATGGCTGTGCGCAAGAGCGACGGCACAATAGTGACCGAATTTAAAACCGGCGCGACAAAGGCGCAAAAAGGCACTTTTCTCGGCTTGCCCGTGGTGCGCGGAGTGGTGGTTTTCGTTGAATCGCTCGTCACCGGCATGAATACGCTCACAAGGAGCGCTGAGCTCGCGGGCGAGGAGATAGACGAGGAGCCCACCAAATTTGAAAAATGGCTCGCCAAAAAGCTCGGCAAGACCGCCGACAAGGTGGTCATGGGCATAGCAATGGTGATAGCCATAGCAATGGCGGTGGGGCTTTTCTTCATATTGCCGACGCTCGTTTCAACGCTCATATTCGGCGCAAATTCAACCGCCTCGCAATTTGCCAAAAGCATAACCGAGGGCGGCGTAAGGCTTGTGATATTCATTGGCTACATACTTTTTTGTTCCTGCGTTAAGGATGTTAAGCGAGTATTCATGTATCACGGCGCGGAGCACAAAACGATAGCCTGCTATGAGGCGGAGGAAGCGCTCACGCCCGAAAACGCGGCGAAGCACTCGCGGCTGCACCCGCGCTGCGGCACGAATTACCTGTTTTTGGTGATGGCGGTGTCGATACTGTTTTTCGCGGCGATAGGATTTTCGGATAATCTCCTTATCCGCTTCGCGACGCGCATAGTTTTCATACCCGTTGTGGCCGGGCTTTCATACGAGGTTTTGCAGCTCGCCGCCAAACACGATAATTTTCTCACAAAGATAATTCGCGCGCCGGGCATGGCGCTGCAATATATCACCACCAAGGAGCCTACGCTCGACATGCTTGAGGTGGCGATTGAATCCTTCAAGCTCGCAATGAGCACTATGCCCGCCGAGGAGCAGCCTATATTGTGCTGCGGCACGGCTGCGGCCGGAGAGCGGGCGGATAATATCCGCCCCTGCGGGGACGGCGCCCCTGCCGATAGCGCGGACGCCTCTTCGGAGGACGAAAAATGACCTACGGCGAAGCTTTAAAGCACATAAGCTCGCAGCTCGAGGTATTCATTCCTGAAAAAAGCGAAGCCGCGTTTGAAGCGCGGCTTATTTTGTGCACCAGCGCCAAAATATCGCAGGAAGCGCTGCTCGCGCGAATGCGCGAAGCTTTTCCCGGGGAATACGGCCGAGCGGCTGAAAAAATGCTTGAGCGCAGAAAGCGGCGCGAGCCGCTTCAATATATATTGGGCGAGTGGGAATTTATGGGGCTGCCCTTTTTGGTGCGTCCCGGCGCGCTCATTCCCCGTCAGGACACGGAGAGCATAGTTGAATACGCGCTCGCGCTCGCAAAGGCGCGTGGCTGCGCGACGGCGCTGGATATGTGCTGCGGCACTGGCTGCATAGGCATATCTATGGCAAAGCTTGGCGCCCTGAGCGTCACCATGGCGGATATAAGCCCCGCGTGCATTGCGCTCGCGCGGGAGAATGCAGAAAAAAACGGCGTTGCGGCGGCGGTTATTCAAAGCGACCTTTTTGAAAATATCTCAGGCCGGTTCGATATTATTGTGTGCAATCCGCCGTATATAGCGGAGCTTGAGCGCGCGTCGCTGCAAATGGAGCTTGACTTTGAACCGGAAAACGCGCTCTTTGCAGGCGTGGACGGACTTGATTTTTACAGGCGGCTTTCCGGGGAATACGCTTTATACTTAAATTCCGGCGGCGCGCTCGTTATGGAAACGGGCGCAGGGCAGACGGAGGCGGTAAAGGCGCTATTTGGCGGCGGCGAGACTATTTTCGACGAAACCGGCCGCGGACGCGGGGTGTTTGTTGCGCTGTAAACACAACGTCCAAATGTAGGGGGCTGACGAGGCGACTCCGCTGCGTTAGGCTCACGCGATAGGCTCAACCGTGCCGACCGCGTACACCGCGCCAGCATATCGCGCCAGCATACCGCGTCCGCGTCAATCGTCCAAAACGCTTGCTTTACCTCGCGTTTACCCATATAATATAGCGGTATGTGATTATCCTTTAAGGAGTTAAATTATGATAGAAAAGCTAAGCGGCATAAAAGCCAGATTTGACGAGCTTACCGAGCTTATAGGCAGCGCGGAGGTAATGAGCGATCAGGCAAAATATCTTGAGCTCGTCAAGGAGCGCGCGTCCATAGAGGACATATCCCTTAAATATGAGGAATATCTAAGCGCCAAGGCCGAGCTTAAAGACGTTCGCGGCATGCGCGGCGAAACCGATGAAAAGGAGCTTATAGAGCTTTTTGACGCGGAGGAGGCGGAGCTTTGCGAAAAGGAGCGTGTGCTTGAGGACGAGCTTAAAGTAATGCTGCTTCCAAAGGACAAGAACGACGAGAAGAACGTCATAATAGAAATTCGCGCGGGCACCGGCGGCGATGAGGCGGCGCTTTTTGGCGCAGACCTTTTGCGCATGTATCAGCGCTTTGCGGAGCGTCACTATTTTAAAACGGAGATATTGAGCGAAAACCTCACCGAAATGGGCGGTGTAAAGGAGGTTGTGCTCTCGCTTTCGGGCAAGGGCGCGTGGGCGCGCATGAAATATGAAAGCGGAGTGCATCGCGTGCAGCGCGTGCCCGAGACGGAATCGCAGGGGCGCATACACACCTCCGCCGCCACGGTTGCGGTGCTGCCGGAGGCCGAGGACGTTGAGGTGGATATAAACCCCAACGATTTGCAGATAGACACCTATAGGAGCGGCGGCGCTGGCGGCCAGCATGTCAATAAAACCGAGAGCGCCATACGCATAACGCATCTGCCGACGGGTTTGGTCGTACAGTGTCAGGACGAGCGGAGTCAATATAAAAATAAGGATAAAGCCATGCGCGTGCTAAAGAGCCGTCTTTTAGACCTTTATCGCCAGCAGGCGGCCGACAAGGAGGCCGACGCGCGCAAGAGCCAGGTGGGTTCGGGCGACAGGAGCGAGCGCATACGCACATATAATTTTCCGCAGAGCCGCGTGACGGATCACCGCATAGGGCTCACGCTATATAAGCTCGAGGCGTTTATAGACGGCGATATGGACGAGATGATAGAGGCGCTCATAATGGCCGAGCGCACGCGGCTGCTCTCGGGAAGCGAAGAATAGGATTTTAGCACCTGGCAAAGCCAAATAATAAAGAAGGCGTTTTGATGAAAACACAGATTTTCGGCGCGGCCACTCAAAAGGAAAACGGCTCGCGCATAGCGGGCGCGGCGATACGCGCGGGCGGGCTTGTGGCGTTTCCCACGGAAACGGTGTACGGGCTTGGCGCGAACGGGCTTGACGAGGACGCGGTCGCCAAAATATTCGAGGCTAAGGGCAGGCCGCAGGACAACCCGCTTATACTGCACATAGCCAAAAAGAGCGACGCTAAGGCGCTCTATTTGCGCATAACGCCCATAATGCGCACGCTGATGGACACTTTTTGGCCCGGGCCGCTCACCATAATAGCTGAAAAATCGAGCGCCGTGCCGGATATTGTAACGGCGGGGCTTTCAACGGTGGCGGTGCGCATGCCGAGCAACAAGGCGGCGCTCGCGTTTTTGCGGGAGGCGAATGTGCCCGTGGCCGCGCCGAGCGCCAATATTTCCGGCAGGCCAAGCCCCACCACCGCGCAGCATGTCCGGGACGATCTCGATGGCAAGATAGACGTTATAATAGACGGCGGGCCGTGCGAATACGGGCTCGAATCAACCGTTATCTCCGTTGCGGGCGCGCCCACGATATTGCGTCCCGGCGCTGTGACGCGCGAAATGCTTGAAGCTGTGATAGGCGCGGTGAAGCTTGCGCCGTCGCTCCTAAAGCCGCTCGCCCGGGGCGAGGTCGCCCTTTCCCCCGGTATGAAGCACAAGCATTACGCGCCGGAGGCCGATGTGCTCGTTGCCATGGGCGACGACCCAGGCAAGGTGGCGCGCAGGATCTGCATTGAATACGATAAGCTCGAGCGTGAAAATAAAAGCAGCATAATTTTTGCCACGGAGCAAACAAAGCCCTTTTACAGAGGCCGCGAATGTGTTATAATCGGGGATAGGTCAAAACCCGAAACGCTGTGCGCGTCGCTTTTTTACGAGCTGAGAAAATATTCCTCCTCGCAGGACGTTATCTTGGCGGAAGCGCTCCCCGCGAGCGATATGGGCTTGGCATATATGAACAGGCTTCTTCGGGCGGCCGGGTTCAACACTTTGGAGGTATAAATGCGTATCATAATGGCGGGCGACCATGGCGGCTTTGCGCTCAAGGGCGCGCTTATCGACTATGTAAAAAGCCTCGGCCACGAGGTTTTCGACATGGGCTGCTATGATGAAAAGAGCATAGATTATCCCACGGTGGCGTTTCCTGCGGCGGAAGCGGTGGCCAAGGGCGAATATGACCGCGGAATTTTGGTCTGCGGCACAGGCATAGGCGTTTCGCTGTGCGCAAACAAGGTTTTGGGCATTCGCTGCGCGCTTTGCACCGATCCCGTTATGGCGCGTCTCACGCGCGAGCATAACGATGCGAACATGCTCGCCTTAGGCGGGCGCATAATAGGGCTTGAGCTTGCAAAGGGCATAGTTAAGGAGTTTCTCTCTGCCGATTTCATTGGCTCGCACCACACGGCGCGCGTTGACATGATAAAGGAATACGAGACTAAACATCAAAAATAATTTTTAGGGCGGTTTATCCGCTCTCTTTTTTTAATTAAATCTAGGGGGTCAAATAAAATGGGAAAAGTTGTAGTTATCGATCATCCGCTCGTGCAGCACAAGCTGTCTTATTTAAGGGACAAGCACACCGGGTCAAAGGAGTTTCGCGAGCTTGTAAACGAGCTTGCGATGCTGCTCACCTATGAGGCCACGCGCGACATGCCGCTTCGCGAGGTGCAGGTGGAAACGCCTGTGGCCGTTGCGCGAACCAAGGTGCTCGCGGGCAAGAAGCTTGGCATAGTGCCTATTTTAAGAGCGGGACTTGGCATGGTGGACGGCATGATGAGCCTTATCCCCGCCGCGCGCGTTGGGCACATCGGCCTTTACCGCAATCCTGAAACGCTTGAGCCTGTTGCCTATTACAGCAAGCTCCCGCAGGACGTTTCAGAGCGCGATATGATAATAGTCGATCCTATGCTCGCCACCGGCGGCAGCGCCGTTGAGGGCATAAACGTTTTAAAGCGGGCGGGCTGCACGAATATCAAGCTCGTAAATATTATCGCCGCGCCGGAGGGCATAAAGACCGTGCTCGCCGCGCACCCGGACGTTGACGTATACATAGCGTGCATAGATGAAAAGCTCAATGAGC
>CAZZNN010000023.1:0-10353 GCA_964655605.1 uncultured Oscillospiraceae bacterium | reverse complement strand
TATTATCCCCGGTCTTGGCGACGCGGGCGATAGGTTGTTCGGAACGAAATAAGCATAGAGAAAACCCGCGGGCGGCCACACAGGGCCGCCTTTTCTTTACAGGTTTCGCCGCCCGGTGAAGCGTAGCTTAGCAGATAAAATCCGCAACCTCAAAAAAGTCCGAGCAGGACTTTTTTTGACCGCCTTTGGCGGTTTTTTTATGCATAATTTCTTCCGTTTGTGTCAACACTTAACACAACTTAAACCTACGGAGGCAATTATGGATAAACTAAAAGACGGCGCCAAGCGCATTCTCTCGCTCGCGCGCGATTTTATCAAGGAGCGCGGCGCTTATGTGGCGGCGCTCATAGCGCTTGTTGGCATAGGCATTGCGGCGGCGGTGGCGTTCGCGCCGGACGCGCAGGAGGGCGATCCTGTCAAGGCCGCGCCGCCCACTCCCACGGCTCCGCCCATAAGCGCGGTGGGTTCTTCAAAGGACGAGCGGCTCAATAACATCGCGCTCGTCACTCCATCGCCCTCGCCCACGCCCACTCAAATGCCGGATTTCACGCCCGCGCCGCGCGCGCCCACGCCCACGCCCGACTTTCGCGAGCTTTTAAGCCCGCCCGTGGACGGCAAGCTTATATGGGGCTTTGCCGTGAACGAGCTCGTGTATTCCCAAACGCTCAAGCAGTGGATGACGCATTGCGGCGTTGACGTTTCCGCCAAAAAGGGCGACGAGGTGCGAAGCATACTCGGCGGCACCGTCGAGCGCGTTTATTCGGACGATTCTATGGGCGTTACCGTTGAGATAACGCACACGGGCAAGCTCAAGAGCGTATATTCAAATCTCCTGGAAGCCCCGCCCGTAAAGGAAGGGCAAAAGGTGAATCAGCGCGACGTGATAGGCTATATAGGCGGCACGGCAATATCCGAGTGCGAATTGCCCTCGCACCTGCATTTTGAAATCTTCAAGGCCGGCGAGGCCATCGACCCCGAAACAATGGTGATATTCGAGAAAGCCCTGTAGGGCGGGGTCCCCTGACCCCGCCGAGGCGCGCGCATTTTCCCGCGCACCGCTCCCCCCGTAGCCCCGCCGCGCACCGCGCATTCTCCGGGGCGCGCCGCTTTCTTTCCATAACAAAACGGGCTGCCTACAGGCAGCCCAAATAATTCCCTATTAAATTAGCCCAGCTTGCTTAGCGCGGCGAGGATCGTATCCTCCTTGAAAGGCTTGACTACAAAGCCCTTTGCGCCGGACATTACGGCGTCGCGAACCATCGCTTCCTGACCTAGAGCGCTTATCATGACGATAGTGGCTCCGGGATCCATCTTGCGGATGACCTTGAGCGCCTCAAGACCGTTCATCTCGGGCATGGTAATATCCATTGTGACTATATCAGGCTTGAGCTCGGTATATTTCTGCACGGCAACAGCGCCGTTTTCCGCTTCGCCCGCTACCTCAAACCCATGCTTCACAACGATATTCTTGATCGAAACGCGCATAAAAGCCGCGTCGTCAACAATAAGAATCTTCTTCATCAAGCTCTTTCCTCCAGAGAAATTATACACCGGTAATAGGTTTTAATCAAGCTTTTCTTTTATAAATAGAGGGTTTAATATACTCAAACTCGGTTTTCACGTTCACAAGCGTTTCGGACATGCCTATAAACAAATATCCCCCCGGTTTTACCGAGTCATAGAGCCGCTGCGTCACCTTTTGACGCGTTGCCTGATCAAAATATATCATAACGTTTCGGCAGAACACAAGGTCGTATGCGCGCAGTGTCCAGCCTATCGGATCATTCAGATTGAAATATTTAAAATTAACGTTGCGCCTGAGCGTATCCTTCACCGAATATTCATTTTGGGGAGTTTTATCGAAATATCTTTCCTTCCAGCCGTCCGGCAGCTTCGCCACCTTATCCTCCGCGTATACGCCGGCCTTCGCCTGCTCAAGCACATTGTTTGATATATCGGACGCGGTTATATTCACTTTTCTGTAGCTTAGCGGCCCAAGAAAATTCTCGCACGTCATGGCTATCGAGTATGGCTCCTCGCCCGACGAGGACGCCGCCGACCATATTTTAAACTCGCTTAGCGCGTGCTGCTTATATGCGGGCAATATCGCCTCGCGCATAAAATCGTAATGCCCTTCCTCGCGCAGAAAATATGTGAAGTTGGTGGTGAGCTTTGACACAAGGTGGGAAACCTCCGCGCCCGACTTATCCGCCATTATATCGTCTATATAATCCGTAAAATTAGCATAGCCCCGCTTTTGCAGCGTCATGCTCAGTCTGCCTTCTATGAGCACGCGCTTTTGAGCGAGGTTTATGCCGAATTTTTGATACATATAGTCGCGGAGTCTTGCAAATTCTTCGTCTGTAAGCTTCATACGCCAATCTTTCTCAATTCGTTCTGTTTTACAACTACAGCCGGAATTGCGCTTATTTCCTTTTCAGTGAAACCAAACGCATATCACATGAGCATGTCCAGCAGCATGCCGCGTATATCGTCCACGCTTCTAAGGAGCGCTATATGGTCGGCCTCGTTCTTTAGCAGCTCCTGAGTCATTTCGTCGAGCTTATCGTTTATTTTTTTGATTATCGCGAACGTCTTATTGCGGCCGCGCCCGTCAAACTTGCGGAATTTGCTGAAGCTGAATGCATTTGAAGCGGTTTCGTCCACAAGTCTTCTTATTAGTTCGCGATACTTGTGAAATTCCCGCAGATCCGCGTGCTTGGCCACTATTTCGCCCTGCTTGACTATGTCGCCCGCCAAATTTTCGATGTATTTTTCATATTGAGAGCCTTGAAGATCCGTAAGCTTTGCGCGAAAGCTCACCTCGCTCGCCGCCATAGCGCCCGCGCCGTCTTTTGCCACCAGCGCGTTCGCCTCTACAAACGGCGTATTCACTTTTTGTATCTTCATACCCATTTTAGTTATTCTATACTATTTATCGCGTCGTGTCTACAAAAACCGAATTTCCGTCGTCGTCATAAAGCCCGCCGTAGGCTTTGACGCTGCGCATGCCGTTTTTAACGCCTCGAATGTCCTTCATCAACGCGTCAAGGCTCTTTGAAGCCTTGAGCTGATTTTCGCTTTCGAGGCGCTGAATGTTTTCTATTATGGCGGCCGTCATTTTTTTCTCGCGCAATATCTCCGGGGTCGCTTGATAAGGCTCGCAAGCCTTCACCCTTGAGCCAACCTCGTTCGCGCGGTCGATAAGCGTTTTGCGCTCGTCAAGGAGCGCAATGGCTTTTTCTATATCGGCCGTATCCTCAAGCTGGTCAAGCGCCTCGCTAAGACGCATTGTAAGCTCGTATACGGCTTGAAGCGCATTGGCGCGCTCATGCAGAAGCTCAAGCATTTTTATGACCTTTCTTGGCGGGTTTTCTTATTGCCGCCGCGCCCGTCCACCGGATAGCTTCCTTAGTCCTCTATCACATAAGGCTTAACGTTAGCGGTGGTCTTGACCGCCACCCACGCCTCGCGAAGCTCGCTGGCTATATCTATGAGCGCGGGCAGGCTCTGCGCGTCCTTGGTGAGATTTGCGGCTATCAGCTCGCTCGTCATGAAATCATAAAGCTGCATTAGCTGATCGGATATTTCATAGCGCATATCAAGCCCGCGCGTAAGCTCCGTCACTATGTCCTGCGCCTTTATAAGATGCTTATGCGTTTTCCAGAAATCGCGCTGCTCAATAAATATCTCGGCAAGCTTCATTTCCTTGATGAGCGCGTCATAGAGCATGATTATAAGCTCCATCGGGCTCGCGGTCATAATGCTGTCCGACTGATATTTTCTTAAATTTGCGTTTGGGTTTGCGTACATATATACTTCCTCCGTATAGGGGCGTCCTTGCCGTTTTTTATATGCGGGAGCCGCGTATCCAAAGCGGCTGTTATCCCTCATGAGCGGCGGTTTTTACGCCGCCGCGCAATCTAATCATGCACTTTCGCCCGTGCTCCTATTTTTTAAGAGCTTAGCCCGAGCGCGCTGTAGAGCGCGTTGGTCTGCGAGGTAAGCTTGCTCATCATGGTCTCCATATCGGAGAATTTCTTCCAGTATTTTTCCTCGTCCTCATAGAGCTTGGTGGTAAGGTCGTCCATCTTGTCCTGGAAATCGTCCACCGCCTTTGACGCCTCGGAAAGCTTTGAGGTGCGCATTTTGGTGTTGAAATCGGACATGGCCGAGTTCATTCTGGTGAAAATGCCGCCCGCGTTTGTTACCTTGCCGGCGGAATCGGTCTTGGCCGAGCCAGCGAACGCTTCCTGCACCGCGCCGGGGTTTTTCTCAAGCGCCGCCTGAAGCTTTGTTTCATCGAGCTGGAGCTTGCCCTGATCGGTTTTCCAGGTGCTGTTGTTCCAAGCGACGGTGGAAATGCCAAGGTCGCTTGCGGTGAGCCCCGAATCGCCCAGCGTTGAGAACACCGCGGAGCGGATATTTGTGAGCATGGAGCCTATGGAGGCGTCGTTTCTTAAAATGCCGCTCTTGGCCTTTTCGGTAAGCTCCTTGGCCTTATCCTCGGTTACGGCGTCCTCCTCCTCTTCGGTGAGGGGCTGATAGTCGCGGTCGGCTTCTTCGGTATAGTATTTGTTGAATTTTTCAACGATGGAGTTATACTCGGTTATAAACGCCTTTACCTTATCTATAGTGGGCGTATAATCCCTCGTCACCCCCACCTTGACGGCGCTTTGCGTGCTGCCCGCGGCGGTGGAGTCGAAGCTTTGATTTATAGTGAAGGTAAGCCCGTCCCTGGTAAAGGTGTTGGAGCTTTGCGAAACGGTATAGGCGCCGTTGCCATCGTCCACGGTGATCGAGGCGTTGGTGCCCCTCGCGCCCGTCATGCTGCCGGAAGCCACGCCGAATATTTCCTCGAGCCCTGTTGCGCTAAGCGTTGCGTCAGTGCCCGTCGCGTTGCTTGAAAGCTCGAATTTATCGGTGAGCTCGGAGAAATTAAAGTGCGCGTTAGCGGCTTCATCGGTGTTTATCTCGCTCATCATGCCAGAAAGCGTGGTGTCGTAGATATTGAATTTGAAATCCTTGCCGTTTATATTCACATTGAGGTTATTCTCACTGTCTATACGGCCGGAGGCTAGCATATCGTCAACGCTGACGCCGCGCTTTGCAAGCACGGTCGCTATGCTGTCCTGGCGCTGTATGGCCGACGATGTGACTCCCTGATTTATGCCGGTGGCGTTTGAGAAAAGCGAGCCGGTGATATTGGTGAGCGTGAGCTTCGCTTCGCTGCCCGTAGCGGTGCTCGCGATTTGTATGCGGCCGTCCGCTATGGTCATTCTCGCGCCGGCGGTATTTGCGCCGCCCGCCTGGTCGGTAGCGGAATTTACGGCGCTCGCAACATCGCTCAATGTGGCCGTCTGAGCAAAGTTGAAGGTTTCGCCGTTTATTGAAAAGCTCAGGCTCTCGCCGTCCTTTAGCCCAAGCGTGGAGGCTATATCGCTTATCGCGGTAGCGCCCGTTATGGACGTGCCCGCCATTTTATATGTAGCCGTCGCGTCCGCCGAGGAGGCTGATGCAAGCGCGCCGCCAAGCGTGGGCGCGGAGCCGTTCTTGCCGGTTATTTTAAATGAGCGGTTGGTCGTGTCGAGCGTCATTGTGACGTTTGCGGCAGTGGACTTATTCACCGCTTCCATAACGTCCTTCACGGTGGCGGTCTGCTCAAAGCTGAAGGCTTCGCCGTTGACTGTGAACTCGAGGTTCGCGCCATCGGTAAGCCCCATTATATCGGCTATATTGGATATTGGCGTGTCGGCCGTTATGGGCGGCTCCTGAAGCCTTCTGCTCTCAACCACGGCCATTATGTCCTGCACGCCCGCGTTATCGCGCACGTTGCCGGAGGCCACGTACTTCGCGCTCGTTGCCATAGTGGCGGCCTTTATCTCAAAGTTCGCGGCCGTAGCGCTTGAGGAGGCGGATATGCTCACATAGTCCGAGTTGGAGCTTGACACCTTAAAGGCGTTGTAGGTGGAGGAGCGCATGAGCGAATCCGTGCCTAAAACGCTGAAATACTTGTTGCGAAACGACGTTACGGAGTTATTAAGCTCCTTGTAAGCGTCGAGCTGCCATTGGGATTTGGTCTTGCTCCTATAGGCGTTATCCACCTTGAGCTGCTGCGTGGAGAGCATGTTTTTAACCATTGTCTCCGTATCCATGCCGGAGAACATGCCCGTGATACGCTGATGCGTGTTGTTGATTGTTGCCATTTTGGACCATCCTTTCCGAAATCCATTTCACCGCTTAGTCATCCTTGACAGTAGATGTCAAAAGTCTTTGGCATTTACAAACGCCTTGGAAGTTCATACTCCCTTGGCGACAACTTGATTTATAGATGCGCGTAGTACTTAACGCCCTTCGCGCTCGCATACACATTTGACGCATAAGCGTAGGTTCTGAGCCTTCTGCCCGCCTGCGCTATCGCAACGCCGCGGCTTTCATCGTACAAGCCGTCCTCCGAAGGCGATACCACCTGCAAATGCCCATGCCCGCCCGTTGGGTTTTTCCAAACGGTTATCGCGGGCTTGCCCTGATTAGCAAGCAGCTGCGCCTGCTCCGGCGTCACCTCGTACCAGCCGTAGCTCTCGCCGTAATTTGCAAGCCAGTCCGCCGTGCGATTGGCGTTCATGGCCGTTGCGCCCTCAACGTTTGGGTAGCTCATGGGCGCTCCGGTGGAGGAATCTATATAGTGCGGTATCTCCGCGCCCATGGCGCTCGTTACGTCCCAGCAAAATATATTGCAATAAGTGCTCGTGCCCTTGCTCGACGTTTTAACGGAATATCTATAGCTGTTCTCAACGTCAAACTGGGCTATCACAGCCCTGTATCTATCCGCCGAGCGATTGCTTTCATCGCTCGTTACCGCTGGCGTCGTGGCCTTGTATGCCGCGTTTGGCACCACCGCGCCCATAGGCGTTACGCCAGTTGAGTTAACTGAGCTTTTGCCCGTATCCGTATAGGCAAGTATCTCGGGTATATATGCGCTTGAGCGCGTCACGCTCGGCATTCCCGCTATGCTCGTTGCGCCATAGCTGCCGTTTAGCGTGTTGTTGGCCGCGCCCGAGGAATAATTCGTGTTTAAAAGCATGTTGCCCGCCGCAAGCTTACTGGCGTCCGTCGCGGCCGAATAAGTCTGCGCCGAGGTTTGATTTATCGCCTGAGCCTGCGTTGCGTCCGAAGCGTCGTAAGCGCTCGCCGAGGCGGAAAACGATGAATAATCAAGGTAACTGCCGCCAAGACCCGCAAGGCTTGAAAGCGTTGACGTATCAAGGCTGCCCGCGAGGCTTGAAATATCCGTCCCGTTCTTTGCAAACGCCGTGAGCAGCGCCGAAGCCGCAAGGCTTGAGCCGGACATGCTGCCCATCATCGAATCGGACGACCCTGACCCTGACGAGCCAAGGAAGCTCGACGACGAGCCGGAGGTGTTCATGAGCATTGAAAGCAGCATAAGGAGCATTAGCTCCTTTATCATTGAATCGCTGCCCGTGCCGCTCGATTCGTTTGCCGCGTCAAGCTGCGCTTCGCCTGAGGCGTTTGCCGCCTCCAGCTCCGCCTGAGCTATCGCTTCGTCCGCGTCCGTGGCGTTGGCCGCGCTTGCGCTTGACGCGCCGCTTTTTGCGGCTTGCCGGAGTATTTTTGAAAAGGTGGTGTCCGCTCCCGCGACGGCCGTGCTTTGATAGGTTTGCGCGCTTTGATACGCTGTTAATGCGCTCGCCATAAGTTCAATGTTTTGCATCGGCTCCTCCTAATTCTACTCCTCCCTACGCTCGCTATTATTTATTTCGGCATAACGTCCTTACAGATTTAGTACGCTGTCGATTTTTTCCAATAAATTTTGCCTGACTATAGGCTTCACCAAAAAGTCCTTAGCTCCCGCCTCCACACATTTCGCAATGAACGAATCCTGCCCAAGCGCGCTCGCCATCACGATGACCGCGTTTTTATCAAGCTCCAGTATCGCCTTTAGCGCGTCTACGCCGGACATGCCAGGCATAGTTATATCAAGCAGCACCAGATCCGGGTGATATTCCTGATACATGGCTATCGCCTCATAACCGTTTGCGGCCTCGGCGCATACGATGTGTGGGGTTTCGGCAAGCATTTTAACGTAAACCTGACGCATGAAAACCGCGTCGTCTACAACCATTATCCTTGCCAAGTATCGCACCGCCTTTAAATAAATTTTTCGCCTTTCCCAACAGTTCTAATTTGCAGCTTGCCGTTTGACGGGTCGAACACTATCGTGCGGCCATAGGTGCCGAGCGTATCCTCCGCCATCAACGGTATTTTAAGCTTCACAAGCGTTTCTTTACAGTATGCTACGTTTCTTTCTCCAACCTTTAACAGGTCGCTCTGCATAGTGGTCGAGGCGAACATGTGCGCGCCGCCCGCGAGCTTTGCCGTGAGCGCCGCCCGGCGCGCGCCGGAGGCAAGGACCCTGTCAAGGAGCAGTATCACTCCCGTATCGGCAAACTTCGCCTTGTTGCTCGTATCGCGCGAACCAACGGCTGTCGGCAGCAGGACGTGGACCATGCCCGCGACCTTGGTAGTGGGATCGTACAGCACCACTCCGCAGCACGAGCCAAGTCCCAGCGTGCTTATCATATCGGGCGCTCTAACGACGTCCATCTCGCCTATGCCAATTATCTTTGTACTCATCTTAAAAGTATTCCCGCCTTCACATTCCAAGCATCTTCATCATACGATCGAAGGAATCGAGCGTAGGCACCATAAAGTAAAGCCCCCGAAGCTTTGTTTGATCGTCTGTAAAGAATTCCGATTCCATGTAAAGCGCGGTTTCGCCCACGTCTCCGTAAACCACTATGGGCACGTTCATCATAGCCATTACCATGTCTATCGTGAGCGCGGGTACGCTTGGCACTATCACGGTGTTCGTCATAGACGCTATCGCGCTCAGGTATGAGCCCGCAAGTATGTTGCCTATCTCCTCTATGCAGGCGAATTCCTTTATCATGGATTGGTAATCCCCGTTTTCAACGTTCACAGGCGCGCCGCAAAGCATCTCAACGAGCACCTTCGCGCTCTCAAGCGGCAGTATCATTATGACAAACCCGTCAAGATCGCCCGATATTTGCACGAGCACCCCCGTTACTATCTCCTCCGGGCTCGTGAACGCTTCGGTTATCTTGTGAAACGGGATCATCTCGCATCTTGGAACGGTTATATCGACCTTCCTGTCGAGTATGGTCGCCAATGCGTTTGCCGCGTTGCCCGAGCCGATATTCGCTATCTCACGCAATACGTCAAGACCCATGCTGTCAATGCTCATGACTAAAATTACCTTTCCTGCCAAATTTCCAATATAGCCCGCGCAAAAGCTCGCGCCGCACGCAGCAACGCGCATACGCGGCAAAGATGGAAGCGTTTGCCGCCATTTGCACGGCATTCACGCCCCAAGTATACACTTGTGGCATGTTATGTATGCTAATATTACCACATATAACCTCTTTAGTACAAGACACTAATCATCGAAAAAAATGATAAAGGGACATTTTTAGGAGCGCCGATGCAAATTTACGATGTAACCAGGGTGAACTCGCCCTCTATCTCTATAGCGCAGCAGACCGATAAGCCGCTTTTTAAACAAGGGGAGCGGCTAAGCGCGAGCGTCGTTTCCGTGGACGGGCGCAGCGTGAGCCTCAAGCTTGACGACGGCTCCACGCTTTTGGCGTCGCGCTCGGCAAACGAGGTGCTGCGGCCGGGCGATTCCGTCACGCTTGAGGTGGACAGCTCTACCGCGTCGAGCGCCAAGCTAAGGCTTGCAGAGGTTAATTCGCAGCCCGTAATGCCCGAAGTATCGCGCGAGCAGGCGGCGCTTATGCGAGCGAGTTATCAGATGGCGCCCTCCGCCGCGACGGATATGCGCACGCTTGAGCGCCTTTCAATACCCGCGAGCACTCAAACGCTCTCGCGCATGGCGCAGATACGGCAAGCGGCTCCAAGCCTTCCGCCGGCACGCGCGGCGCTTTTGGCCTCCACGGATATACCGGTGAATATAAACAATATAAAGGCGTTCAGCTCCTGGCTCGACTCGCCTGTCAGCGCGAGCGTTTTGGCAAACGCCCTAAGCGAATTTTCCGTTGCCGACCCCAGCGCCGCAAAGGCCGTGCTAGAGGCGTTCGCCGCGAACACGGGTACGGCGGCGGCGGGTAACGCAGGTGCGGGTGCGGCGGGTGCAACCGCCACGGGTACGATGGGCGCGGACGCAGGTGCAACCGCCACGGGTGCGGCGGGTGCGGCGGGTGCAACCGCCACGGGTACGATGGGCGCGGACGCGGGTGCAACCGCCACGGGTGCGGCGGGCGCGGACGCGGGTGCAACCGCCACGGGTGCGAC
>CAZZNN010000022.1:0-16281 GCA_964655605.1 uncultured Oscillospiraceae bacterium | reverse complement strand
ATCACCTTGCCCACCGTGGCGGCCTTTATCCTAACGCCCATCAGCGGCGAGGCATTTGAATAATCCGCGCCCGCGAGTATCACCGCGCCCGCGCCCGTCACGGTGCGCTGCGCGGTGGGCGTATCCTGCGAGCCCATCTCAAGCGGCAGCCTATATTGCCGCTCGGCGGTTGAAAAATGGCTCGTGGCGACGCAGGCGGCGCTGTCGAAAAAACCGCCTGAAATCAGCGCCGCGCCAACGAGCAGGCTTTCCGCCATAGTCGAGCACGCGCCATAAAGCCCCAGAAAGGGCGAGGCCAGCTCGCGCGCGGCAAAGCTTGCGGTGATTATCTGATTTAAAAGGTCGCCCCCGAGCAGGCAGTCAAGCTCCCTTAGCGTGAGTCCCGCCTTTTCAAGCGCCTTTAGCGCGGCGCTTTGAAACATCTTGCGCTCCGCCTTCTCCCAGCTATCCTCGCCCCACGTATCGTCGCCAAGCACATAGTCAAAGCTTCCCTTGAGCGGGCCTTCGCCCTCCATATCGCCCACGACGCTCGCGCCGGATATTACGCGGGGCGCATTATTGAATACGAGCGTCTGCCGCCCGCGCTTGTTTTTTGCCATGCGTTAAATTCTCCTCGTTTGACCTTAATCACATCTATTATCTCTCCAAGGCGCGGATTTAATGCGCGAATAGACACTTAGCTCACGAATTGCTCATTTTTTCCTCTTTCGGGCTTGACAGGCGCGAATTGCGTGGTATTATTTATATGAACACGTTCATAATATTGTTGTTTAGGAGGCTTTATGCCAAAGATAATCAAAAACGCGCAGGCGGATATATTGGAGGCGGCTAAGACCGAGCTTTTGAGCAAGGGCTATGGCGGGCTCGCGATAAGGTCAGTCGCCGCAAAATGCCATATAGCCACGGGCACCATATATAATTATTATAGCAGCAAAGACGTGCTTGTGGCGCACATAATGCTTGGCGACTGGCGAGCGGCGCTTGAAAAAATGCGCGCCGCGTGCGAGCGGGCGTCAACCATAAACGAAGGCTTTTGCGGCATATATGAGGCGCTCGCGTGGTTTCGCTCGGTCTATAAGGATATTTGGGGCGAATACACCTTCACCGGCATGGGGCTTAGCTCCTATCGCGAAAGGCACGCAATGCTCGTAAGCCAGCTTACGGGGCATATACACGGGCTTTTATCAAGGCTTGGCGCAAATGAGAGCGTATACCTTGAGGAATTTCTCGCCTCGCAGATACTTGCATTTGGCACGCAAATGCGTCCGTTTGAACAATTTGCGGCCGTACTCGACCGTATTTTTAAGGAGGAAAATAAATGAGCAGCTTTAAAAATCTCCGCATCGTGGATAATTTTTATCAAACTTCCGCATTCTTTCCCATGCCCACCGTGCTCATAAGCACGCTCGCGCCCGACGGAAGCACGTCGCTTGGCCCGTATTCGCTGTGCCAACCATATTATATAGCGGGGCGCGATTATTACGCAATGCTCCTTTGCGTGCGCAATTCGAGCAACACCGCCCAGCATCTTCTTAGCTATGGCAAATGCGCCATCAATTTTATAACCGACGACAAAAAATATTTTAAGGAATGCGTCCGCCTTGGCTTCCCCGGGGACACGCCGCAGGAAAAAATGAAGGATTGCTCCTTCACGCTTGAGGACGGTCAGATGTGCCAGGAGCACAAGGACGAAAAATTCCCCAAGGTTGTGGCCGAGGCCTATCAGGTGATGGAATGCACGTGGATGAGCGACCTTGACAACGCCTCGGGCGACAAGCCCGGCGAGCTCAACGGTTATCCCGGCCCGTATCATGATTTCAACGGCATAACCTCGCCCTTCGGCGCGCATTTTATACTGCGCGTTGATAAGATACTCATGAAGGAAAAATACTATAACGCCATCATAAACGGCGTTAAGGCGGGCGATTTCCCCCGCGTGCCAGTTGACTACGGCTATCGCGACAGCAAAAATTTCTGGTATACGCGCTTTAAGCGTCCGCACCCGGAGCTGCTGCCCATTCGCGAGACCACGCTCGATTCCGTGCGCTATGCGGCCGACCGCATTGACGATACGATAAAATTTACGGACGAAGCCTGCATGAAGATGATAAAGGTGCCGCGCATATTCCTCCCCACAGCGCTCAAGGGCTGCGTGCAATGGGCAAGAGAAAACGGCGTCACGCTCATCACGGCCGAGCACATGGACATAATAAACGATAAAAGAAGCCGGGAAAAGGGCAAATAAGTCAGTCCCAAAAGGCTGAAGCGATAACATTTTATGAACCAACAGGGCGAAGCATGAATGCTCCGCCCTGTTTTTATTGTGCTGCGAAATATGCCTATATTTGGGAGTTCGAGGCGAATTATATCAATTTACGGTAAACTGGCTTACCATGCGTTTACGCGCTGAAAATGCATTTTATCAGCCCTATGGCAACGCTCGCGCAGATACCGTAAACGAGCACGGGTCCGGCTATCTGAAAAAGCTTTGCGGCGGTGCCCATTATAAGACCCTCGCGCTTGAATTCCATCGCGGGCGATACTATTGAATTTGCGAAGCCCGTTATCGGCACAACGCTGCCCGCGCCCGCCCACTTGCCAATTTTATCATATATGCCAAGACCCGTGAAAAGCGCGCCCAAAAACACGAGCGTTATCGCCGTGAAGGCGGCGCAGCTTTTTTCATCGAGAAACAGCGTGTGCGCGCCGAAATCGCGTATGGCCTGGCCTATCACGCAGATAATGCCGCCCGAGACGAACGCGCGGACGCATTGAGAAAGCGTTTTCGACTTTGGAGCGGCGGTTTTCACGCGCTCCTGATAGTTTTTTGCCTGCTCGGTGAACGCCTGTTTTTTCATAAAGCACCCTCCGCGTTGCGCGCAAGCTTTTCTTCTTCGGTGTACCCTTTATACCGCACCTCGCGTTCAAGCGCTCTGGCCGCTCCTTCAAACGGCTCGGAGCCGTCGCGAAGCGGTGCAAGCCCGTCCGCGGCGGGTATATTCACATAAACTGTTGAACTCATAACAAATCTTGAGCCTGTGTAGGGCACTTCCCGCCTTTGAGCGAGCGCGAGCGCCGCTATCGCCGCCGCTATCGCAGCGGCCGCCACTATTAGCGCCAGTGCAAGGCGCTTTGCCTTTTTCAAGCCCTGTTGCCTCCTTGTGTTGTTTTGCGCTTAGTGTTTGCGCATTCGCAATAAATTATTAGCGGTTGACCATATCGGTTTTTTTTGATAAATTATGTTTGACGCAAATGCGAAAAAGGAGTATATCAATGAAAAAAGTATTTTCACTTGGTCTTTCGATGATGATGCTCTTCGCGGTTGGCTGCTCGGCTACAGGCGCCTCCAACAAAGGCTCGGACGCCGTCACCGCCACGATAGAGGTCGAATCCTTCGGCACGATAAAGCTTGAGCTTTATCCGGACAAAGCGCCCGAATCGGTGCGCAATTTCTGCTATCTTGCAAAGCAGGGCTACTATGACGGGCTTATCTTCCATCGCGTTATGGAGGGCTTCATGATACAGGGCGGCTGCCCCGAGGGCACCGGCATGGGCGGCCCCGGCTACTGCATAAAGGGCGAATTTGCCGTCAACGGTGTTGAAAACGATATTTCACACGTCCGCGGCGTTGTTTCCATGGCGCGCAACATGATAAGCTACGACAGCGCCGGCTCGCAATTCTTCATAGTTCATCAGGACTCCACCTTCCTCGACGGGCAGTACGCCGCGTTTGGCATGGTGACAGACGGTATTGACGTCGTTGACGCGATAGCCGCCGTTTCAACCAACGCAAACGACAGACCCGACGCCGACGTTGTGATAAAATCAATCACCATAGAAGGCCCTGAGCTCCCCGAACCCGAGAAGCTGCCCGAGACCTAATGCATTAAAAGCCGAACCGCGAGCAAAGCAAGCGGTTCGGCTTTTTATATCATGGAGGACAAGTGAAAACTCTCATTTCATTTATTATTACCGCGCTGCTGCTCTATACTCCGGCCGTTTACGGTGCCGCGCCCACAAGCGCTGATATTACCATAGTGGGGGACATTATGTGTCTCTCCGGCCAGCTATCCGCCGCCCGCGTTTCCGGCGGCTGGGATTTTAATCCTGCGTTTTCACAGGTGAGCGAAATTTTTCACGATTCGGACTACACTATAGGCAATCTTGAAACGGTCATCGCGGGCGAGGACATGGGCGTGACCGCGCGCGACCAGATAGGCATGCCTGTGATAAACGCGCCGTATCAATTCGCGGACGCGCTCGCCGCCGCCGGCATAGACTGCTTGGCAACCGCCAACAATCACGCTATGGATCTTGGCGTTACAGGAGTTGAAAAAACGCTTCAGGCGCTCGACGAGCGCGGCATACTGCACGCCGGCACAGCGCTTTGCCAAAACCCCGACCCTTGCATCGCCGATGTGAACGGCATAAAGCTGGGCGTGCTGTCATACACGCAATTTATAAATAGAAGCGCACCCTCTATCCCGCATGACAAGCCGTATTTGGTAGATCGAAAGCCGTCCGACGAGCGGCTCGGCGCGGATATTGCAAGGCTGCGCGGCGCGGGCGCTGAATTTATAATCGTTTTCATGCACTGGGGCAGAGAAAATGAGGCTACGGTCACGGATTATCAGCAGTCCGCCGCGCGCGCCATCGCAAACGCCGGAGCTGACGCCATCATAGGCTCTCACCCGCACATACTTCAAAAAGCCCAATGGATTTCCAGTTCCGACGGGCGCAGGGTGCCCGTGCTGTATTCAATGGGCAATTTTATATCCAGCATGTCAGGCCCCGGCAACAGGGACGGGATAATATTGAATCTCCACATCGTAAAAAATGTCGTTGGCAGGGTGTCGCTCGCAAAGGCAAGCTGCATCGCCACCACTATGGGAAGCGTTGGCGATAAAAGCTGGTGCGTGCTGCCATGCGCTATGTACGCCGCGCAAAACGCGTCCAGAGCGGGCGCGCTGCTTGAAAGCGAGGCGCGCAGCGAGCGCGCTATAGGCAAGGCGCTAAGCTTTGTCGGCCAGTTTTAAGCAAAAGCCGCCCGTTCTAGCCATACGGGCGGCTTTTAGGTAGAGGAGACTACCTTGAAGAATCATCCCACGGTCAATTCGCCATGGAAACTTTTATCTAGCTATTCCCATTAGGGCACGCGTATCCGCAGGGCGGGCTTTTCGCAATCCGTTACACGGGTTTTGCGTTACACGGATTTTGCGCCGCGCTCACTCGTAATCAACATGTATGCTGCCGTTTACCGTGCTCGCGCTTATCCGGTTTTTCGCGCCGCACATTATCGTGGTGCTCTTTGACTGCTTCTGCCCGTTAAGGCGCACCGAGCCGGACACCGTTGAAAGCTTGAGATCGTAATCTCCGCGCTTTACCGTGAGGCGCACCGAACCGTTGACGGCGTTGGCCGAAATAACGCCCTTTAGATCGCCGCCCGCGTTGACGCTGCCATTTACTGTGCTAAACGCACAGCTTTCGCTCGCCGCACAGGATTCCGCGCGCACCGCGCCGTTGACATTGTCAAGCTTTATCGCGCGCGCTTTTATGCTGCTCGCGCTCACAGCGCCGTTTACACTGGAAGCATGAAGGCTCGCGACCTTGAAATCTTCCATCACGACGCCGCCGTTCACTGTTTCAAGCTCGAATCTATCGTAATTTTCATCGGTCACGGTTATGGTAATGTAGCTCTGCTTATAGCTAGTGTTCCAGCCGCCGAACCAATTCAGTCTTTTATGCTTTTTATCTATAATGGAAAGCGTGCCGTTTACAACCTCGCACTCCGGCAATTCGGCCTCTTCGGGATAGTCGATATCGACCACCTGATTTTCGCCGCGCTTGACGCTGACCTTGGCGTTCAACACATTCACCTTTATTGAGGAAAACTTGCCGTATTGCTTGCCCGGGCTCTCTTGATAGCCGCCTGCGGGCTCGCTGCGCGTAGCTCCCAATTCGCTTTGCGCTATTATTACCTTTGCAAGCGCCTCGGGCGAACCGAGCTCCGCTATAACGCGCTGCTCGTTTTCCCTGCCAGCATCGTCAAAATATTCTTCGTAATACCTAAGCGCCGATTCGCGCTCACCATAGGGCAATGTGCTAAGCCCGCGCTCAAGCCGCCTGAAAAATTCCTGCCTATCCATCACTGTTCTCCTCCGAATAATATTTTTTCAACCATCATTCTGTGCTTCGACCAGTCCTCGCGGTAGGTGCCAAGCGCCCTACGGCCACCGTCTGTTATGGCATAATATCTTCGTAATCGTCCCGAATACGGTACGTCGTAGGTCGTTAGCATATTGTCCTTCTGCAAGCGTCTGAGCACCGGATAAAGCGTGGACTCGGAAATTTCCGCAGTCTCTTTTATGCTTTGGGTCAGCACATAGCCGTATGTGTCTCCCTTTTCCAGAACCGCCAGCACGCAAGCATCTAATAGGGTCGCTCCAAGTTGAAACGGCATTATAATCACCTCGCTATTATTATAGTTTATATAATATTTAGCGTCAACAATATTTTGGTGATAAAGCCAAGCTTGGCGTCCTTCTTATTCTTCTTCCTCATGAACCTGTCATATTCGCAATGACGGGGCTCACCGGCGGCCTTGCTCAAAAGTAAATCCATCTGCATCGGTGATACAGCGTCCTCAAATCTCCTTACATAACCAAAGTTTTCCATATCTAAAACCTCCTGAAGTTTATTTCCCTTGGTTCACTCATTGCACTCACATGCAATATCTTCTTTATGCCAATACTATACAGCGTATAATATCTATTGTCAATAGTATTTTAGAAAAAATATTATTGATTTTTTGTGAACGTGCTGTGCGCAAAATATGACGTGCGCGCATTATGCAATAAAATGCGCGGTATGAGCGAAAACTTCGTGCCTTGCGCGCAAGATTAGTGTATAATATTGAAGCTGAGAATATGCATGCGCATATTTGAGCATTGAATAACTTATGGGGGTAGTTTATGGAATTGCGTCAGGAAGTGCTTGCGGTTTTGGACGAATTAAAAGCCGTAAGACGCTCGCTGCACAGAATTCCCGAGCACGGGCTTGAGGAATACAAAACTCAGGAATACATATTTAACTATCTTAACTCGCTCGCGCCCGACTCGCTTGAAAGGGTTGCGCCCACAGGCGTAAAGGCGGTATTCAAGGCAAGGAACAACGTTTTTGGGCGCGCGACGGCGTTTAGGGCAGATATTGACGCGCTCGAGATGGAGGAGCGCACGGGAGTTGACTTTTGCTCTGAGCACAAGGGCTTCATGCACGCCTGCGGCCATGACGCGCACGCCGCAACGGCGCTTATGCTTGCAAAGCTCGTTAGTAAGGCGCGAACCTCGCTTAAAGAGGACGTGGTGATAATATTTCAGCCCGGCGAGGAGGGCTTGAGCGGCGCACAGAAAATGATTGAGGGCGGCGTGCTTGAAAACCCGCATATAGATAAGATATACGGGCTGCATGTTACTCCCGGCGTGCCGGTAGGCCGCATTGGTATATGCCCCGGCACGGCCACTGCCGTTTCGGACAATTTTGATATATTGGTTCACGGGCACAGCGCGCACGCCGCGCACCCCGAAAACGGCAGCGACGCCATAGTGGCGGCGGCGGAGCTGATAAACATATTGCAGACGCTCGTTTCGCGCATTGCCGCGCCCAGCGACGGCCTTGTTTTCACAATAGGCACAATACACGGCGGGCAAAGGCGTAATATAATATGCGAAAGCGTTATAATGGAATGCACGCTGCGCGCGTTTTCAAACGAGCTGCGCAAGGTGCTAGACAAGCATGTGAGGGAAATGCTTCACGGCATGGACGAAGCCTTTCACACAAGGACGGAGTTTATACCCAGGCAATTCTATCCCTGCGTAAACAATGACGAGGCGCTCGCGAGCGAGTTCTCCTTGCTCATAGGCGACGCCGCCTACAATATAGCGCGCCAGTCCATAAGCGAGGATTTTTCGGAATATCAGCTCCGCACGCGCGGGCTTTTCCTGTTTCTTGGCATTGGCGACGCCACCGCGCTGCACACCGATACGCTCATGTTCGACGAGGAAGCGCTTTTATACGCCCTGGAGGGGTATTTAAGGATTTTATGGCTTTAATATAGGTGATTAAAATGCATGTTAACGAATCGGCTGAAAATTATCTCGAAAGCATACTCATGCTATCGCAAAGGCTCGCCGCGGTGCGCTCTATCGACGTTGCGCGCGAGCTCAATTTCAGCAAGCCCAGCGTTAGCGTGGCGATGAAAAATCTGCGCGAAAGCGGCAGCATAACCGTCGCTGAAAGCGGCGCTATAACGCTTACTCAAAAGGGGCGCGCAATAGCCGAGCGCACATACGAGCGGCATAAGCTTTTGAGCGGCTGGCTCATTTCCCTTGGCGTCGCTCAGGACACGGCCGAGCGCGACGCGTGCATGCTTGAGCATGATCTTTCGGTTGAAAGCTTTGAGGCGATAAAAAAGGCTATACAAAAAATGTGATGTCGGGTGCGCCGCACGCGGCGTTTGTGAAACGCGGCGGCGGGTTCAGGGAACCCGCCATACGGGGTTATGCTCGCTTTGCTTTAGACCGCGTTGGGTTTTGCGCCCGCCGCGTTTTTTATTCTCTTATAAATTCTTTATCCTGCGCCGAGGGGGCATCGGACACAAACCTTTCAACGCGCATGTGCAGATCGTATTTCTCTCTGAGCGCGGCTATTTCGCCCATCATGGGCGAGGCGTGGTGCGCGTCGAGCGCGGCCTGATCCGTCCAGGCGTCAATGAGCAGCACGGTTTCGCTATCCTCCATAGGCAAAAAATATTCATATCGCATATTCCCCGCCTCCGCGCGAATTGCGGCGGCCGTCCCGCTTTTTTCCATCTCCGCTGCAAACTTTTTCGCATTGCCGTTCTCGCCGGTATAATAGATATTGACCGTTATCATGCGTCCGCCTCCTCAAGCAGTAATTATGCCTATAATTATATCATTCGCAAATAAATATGCAAAGTGTGCTGCGAGCACACCACTTTCGCGTTTTCGTTTGATAGAATATACTTATAGCGTAAAAATGGAGGCGTGCTTATGAGAAAACCGGCGGCAACACATTTGTTGACGGCGGCATAGGTATGCTCGCCGGCGATGCGCACACATGGTATGTGTTCGGTGTGTGGCAAGGCGAGGAGGGCGGCTGCCCACATATTGCCTGCGGAGTTTCAAGCGCCCACCGCGCTCTATGGAGACTGCACCCCAGCTCAAGCGGCCGATTGGGAGTGGCTTGACAGCAAAAGCTACAATAGCTCCGTAAACGGCGGCTCAAATGTTGACATGCTCGACGCGTATCTTATCTGCCTATATGCGGCGGGAGGCGCGTCAAGCTTAGGCTGACAGCGCCGCCGCGACGAGCAGCTCCGGCGCGGTGGCGGCGTTTTCGCCCGAAATATCGAACGCCGCGCGCATGACGAATGAAATGTCCTCCACCTCCACTATTTCCGCGCCTAAAGAGGCAAATGTAACGTCGTGATTGGCTTTGGGGATCACCACGAGCTTTGCGCCCGCCTCTATGGCCGCCATTATCTTTTCGCGCACGCCGCCTACGGGGCGCACCTCGCCAGAGGCCGTCACCTCGCCCGTGAGCGCGAGCTTTTCCCTTGGAGCAACTCCCGTGAGCGCGCTCATGAGCGCCACGCACAGCGCTATGCCGGCGCTTGGGCCGTCGAGCGGCATGCCGCCAGGCACATTGAAGCGAACGTCATAGTTTTGGCACTCCACATTGAAGCGGCGGCGGAATACCTCAAGCACGTTTTCCGCAGAAACAAGCGCGGTGCCTTTTCTAACGAGCTTGCGTCCGCGAGTTTCAAGCGCTTCCTCCTCCACCATGCCGCCCAAGGTGAGCTTGCCCCTGCCCGCCTCGGCCTTTGTGGCTGCGCACTCTATTTCGATTATAACGCCCTGCATATTCGCGCCCGCCACGCCAAGCCCCACGCAAACTCCCGGCCTTGGCGCGTCCGGCATTTTATTCGGCACGCGCTTAGCGTGGCGGCAGGTCTTTGCCACCCACAGTATATCGCTTTGCAATATTTCGCCGCGCCCCTTAGAGTGCGCCGCGCCGCCCGCGAGCTGCACAATATTCACCGCGTCGCGCCCAGAGGCGCAGTAGCTCGCGCAAAGCCTTGCGCATTCATCGGACATTGTAAGCCCCAGCCGCTCGAGCGCGCCCGCGGTTATTTTTTCAAGCTCGCTCTGCCCAAGCGGGTTAAAGAAAAGCTCCACACATCTCGATCTGAGCGCGGGCGGCATTTCATCGGGGCTTCTCGTGGTGGCGCCTATCAGCCTAAAGTCGGCGGGCAGGCCATTTTGAAAAATATCGTGTATATGCTGCGGGATATGCGCGTTGTCTGGCGAATAGTAAGCGCTCTCAAGGAAAACCCGCCTGTCCTCAAGCACCTTTAAAAGCTTATTGAGCTGTATCGGGTGCAATTCGCCTATCTCGTCCAAAAAAAGCACTCCGCAATGCGCCTTTGTAACCGCGCCCGGCTTTGGCTGCGGTATCCCCTGCGCCCCCAAAACGCCCGCGCCCTGATAAATAGGGTCGTGCACGGAGCCGAGGAGCGGGTCTGCGATAGCTCTTTCATCGAAGCGCACGCAGGTGGCGTCCATCTCAATGAAGCGGGAGCTTTCGTCAAACGGGGAATCGGCGCAACGTTTGGCCTCCTCGAGCACGAGCCGCGCGGCGCACGTCTTGCCTATGCCCGGAGGGCCGTATATCAAAACATGCTGCGGGTTTGGCCCGCACATGGCGGCGCGGAGCGCGCGTATGCCGTCCTGCTGCCCTATCACGTCCTCCATGCGCCTTGGCCGCGCTTTTTCCGAAAGCGGCATATTGAGCTTCCGCGCACGCAGCTTTTTAAGCTCTATAAGCTCGCGAGTTTCCCCGCGAGCTGCGGGAGTCCTTTTTATCTCGCCCGACGGCGCGGCGCGAGGCGTTCTCCCTCTCATTATAAAGTACATTATCGCCAGCACAGCTATCTGCGCTATCAACCATATCAATATCGTCATCAGTTTTTTCACCGTCCTAATCTTTTAAGCTTATTATGCTTTGCTTTTGTAAAGGCACGCTTTGAAACTGTTGGAAAATGCGGCGCAGAAATCGAAGCCTAAAAATAATGGCACATTATGTAAAATATATTATTTGGCTTGTCCCTTTAGGGTGGGGCTTATTTGTATAAGAATATAATCACGCTTATGCGTGTAAATTTTTGGAGGAAAACTATTTATGAAGAAAATTATATCTCTTGCGCTCGTAATATGCTCTTTAATGCTGTTTGCAGCTCCGGCAATGGCGACGGCGAGTGATGATGTGGTTCAGCCTCGCGCGTCGCTATTTTTAGATGGCGGTATGGTATATGACACGTCTGTTGGGAAGCACTATATACATGGGCAAGCATACGGGGCGTCTGAATGGAAGCGCGTCACTGCGACGCTTTATATACAAAACGGCTCCGGCTGGAGCTATGTTGATTCTTCAACTAATACTGGAACCACATCTACCGTTTCTACGGGCAAGCATGTTGACATATCAAGTGGTTACTATCGCGTCGATGTTAATGGTATAACAGGAGATACTAATTGTACAACATCTTATTACTACTCAATTTGACCTCATATCTATTGTTGGACAGGCCGCCAGCACAAACTGGCGGCCTGGGCATTCACTTCAGGTAAAGCGCTTGAAGTATATGTGCAATGTTGGTTTCTTCCGCTTTTGTAATAACGATTCGCCCCATTACATCTTTTGCAGATGTCATGCCAACAAATGATGCATCAAAATATGAATACACACCCTCAGCTGATACGCCAGAATCAGTTTTAACTACAACACGCTTCTTTGAATCATCTACGCCAATTCTTTCCTCAATGATTTCATTCCAATCTTGTCTAAGGCAGACCCTTACCCCGTCCCCAAACTCATACTCGCTCTCCAGATACTCCCCATACACCGTAGACGAGGTCATCTGAAAGCTCGCTGACACAATATCATCATCACATAAATAGAACACCGGTTTATCAACCTTATCAAGCATATCCTCGAGCGAATCAAACTTCTCAGCGGTGCTCTCAACGCCATACACCTCTATTTCTGGCGTTACCTCATCAATGGGTTTATCCTCGGAACGAATATAGAGTATGCCGTCTATCACCTCGCTCACAGCGTTATACGCCGCAACCGCCCATCCGCGCCCTATAGGCGTACATGCCATAAACGTTGTGACGGCGAGCAATATCGCCAACGCAACAACCGCGCGGCGAGACAGCGAGAACGCTCCGCCGAATCTAATCGGCGTGGCGCTCCTGCACTTGCGCTTGAGCCTTTTGCTCGGCATGCCGAGATATTCTTCCCATTGCTTAGCGTCAAATCCCATGCGAAGCCTTGCTAACTCAAATACTTTCTCCGGCGCGGGCAGCTCGTTTGCCAGCATGGCGCTTGCATCAACAATATTTCTGCGCCGATACGGATCTATCAGGCACGGCTTTTTATGTATTGCGGCTTTAGCTTTTTTCCAGCTCATAATGCTCTCCCTCTGTTCCTTACGAGAGCAACATGAGCATGAACAAAAATGCGCGCATGTCTTTTTCGGGTATGGTTTGCGATATTTTCGCTTTTATGCGCCCTATATGCTTGCGCAGCGTATCGGGCTTAATCCCGTAATGCGAGGCCAGCACCGGAATTGACTCCTGCTCTATTACGTGCGCAATAAACGCCTCGCGTATTTCTTTGGAATATTCATTTAGCAGTTTATGAAGCAGAAGTTGAATTTCCACTGTGTTAAACGGCAGGCCGTATTCGTTCATTTCTATAAACCGTTTCTCTATATCGCCATCTTCCTGCGGCTCTATTACATACCTCTTGCGCACATGATTGATCGCCTTATTACGTACCGTCTGCTTTAGATAGCACAAACACGAAACCTCGCTAACAAATGTTGGCGCTTGCTCAAACACGGCTACGATGGCGTCTGCAACAAATTCCTCGGCTATATCCACCGAGTCAACATAGGTTAGCGCCACGCAGAATAACGCTCTTTGATTTTTGAGATAAACATCGGCAATTTCTTCTTTGGTTGAGATTTGCATGAAACAGTATGCCTCTTAATCAATTATTTAGGCCACAAATCAATTATGCTTTGCAGCAGCCTTTGAGCGAGGTTTAGCTGCTCGTCGCTGCATCTGTTTAGCATAAGCTTGACGCGCTCGACCGCCGAATCATGCGCATTATTATCGTCTGTGAACAGCTCGCGCGGATCAGCCGGAAGATTTTTGATTATGTTTTTCAATATGCTATAGCCCGGCTGCGTTTTGCCAAGCTCAATATTCTGATAATTACGCAGACTGCACCCGGCAATCTCCGCCATATCAGCTTGGCTCAAATTATTCGCTAATCGCAAGCGCTTGATATTGCAGCTAGACTCTGCGCATTCCTGACGCACTATTCTTCACCTCGTATATACTTTGGCAGAATACGAGGAAAATATAAACGATTTATAATGCTGATGACATACGTATTTTTATGCGTATATAATGCAATCAACAAGAAAAGATACACCGTGAGCGCGGCCAATTTGGTTGCGTGAGCTAAACCTGGTCAAGCGGTTTAGCTCAAAGCTGGTATAAGTGGTTATTTTATGTTATGATAGTTTACAATACTCATGTATCTCCACAACCATGCGGTGCATTTTAGAACGCTGTTTCCGGCTGTAATCACCAGCATTGTCCGGTATTACCTTGCCCGGCTGATTATCGAAGGAGGTTTACTATATGAGATGTCAAATTAAGCTTTGTTTATTGCTCTTAGCAACGCTACTGATAGCATGCTCATGTGCGCACAGCATAGATGACGCTGCAATTTCAACACTGCGACCTGAGAATACGGCTGTAATCAGTCCTACCCCCGCACTAAGCAGTCGTCTAGCTATATCGGAAAGCGATTTGGATAGCAATGCCTATCCCTCAATATGGAAGCAGGACGATATATATACTGCATGGATAAGCTCAGATAAAGGCAATATCCTTTCTAATATGGGTTCAGTGCCCGAACCGGCCAGTGTGACCCAAATGCTGCCGCTCATCGAGCTTGTGTTATCCCACAGAACGGTATACGATTTCTATCATGACGATTTGAGGCACGCACTTCCGTTTGACGGCAATGAAAATGATGCGGGCAATGAGCTTTATATATGGGGTTTAATGTATAATCTGTTTAGTACCTATGGCACGGAGCACCCAGAAACAATTAAATATCCTCAGAATGATCATCCGAATATGTTGCTGATTCCGCAGCAAGCTGCCAAAGATTTTTTATGGCCTGCTTTAGTCAATATAATGGAAATCAAGCCCTGCCTATTGAGGCGCCCGTTGGCTGGAGCGAGGCCGCGGTGAGCTATACCGGCTTAAAGCCGGATCAGGCAATGACCTTCAATGGAAGCGCTTATATATGTGATATGGATAATTTCACGCCGTTTGGTCGAAGATACGTTGTTACAAACAGCATAGACGCAGGTGATGGCATATATTGGCTGGATATACTTGTGATCTATGGGCCTGACGACTTTGATGTCTCGGGATACAAGGTGGATTTAGTCAAAAACGAATCACCGGACATATTTGGATTTCAATGGAGGATACATAGAATAGTTCGGATGCTCTAAGCGCGGGTTTGTATAAAAGCTACTCTGCTACTATTTGCCGAATTGGCCGCTGTGTGCGCCTGTGGGCGTTTCCTGCGCTATAAGCCCGGCCGCCGTAAGCTGCTCGCTCAACGAGGCTGCAAGCTCGCCATATTCGGTCGCTGGGTCATAAAATGTCTATGCAGACATAAATATTTGCATTGAGGATACAGGAAAAGCGGTACTTTTACCCCCGCCCGAATCGGGCGGGGGTTGCGTTTTTATCTATTTCGATTCGTTCACCAGCTCGAACAGCTCGCGTTTGGAATGAATTTCAAGCTTGGCATAAAGATTTTTTCTATACCCCTTTTGGGTGTTGAGCGTGATATTCATGCGCTTCGCCGCCGACGTCTCCGTATATCCGTCGAGTATCAAATTGGCCAGAGCTCGCTCCTGCTCAGAAAGACCGGCAAATGGCTCAAGCGGCTTTTTATCATCCTCATCGGGCAGCGGCTCCGGCGCTGCTGCGTCCGCCGCGCGCTTTTGCGCCTTATTGCGCTCATGCGTGAAATATGGCTCCATAAAATAATAAATGAGCAAGAGCGCTACCGACAGCGCGGCGTATACGCCATAGAGCAACGCCGTGTTATCCCTAAGCAGCGTTAGCAGTCCCGAATGAAAAAGCGCCAGCCCAAGCCCCATGCCCGCACCTATCGCGCCGATAAAGCGCGTAGGGTAAGCCCTAAAGGCCACCGCGCCAAAAAATATCCAAAGATTGCCCAGCACCACCACAGGGCTTAGAAAAACGCACGCTGCCAGCCGCAGAGCCGGAAGCTGCATTGAAAGGTAGGCCAGCACAAAGCCAAATACCGCCACTGCAAAAAATATGCCAAACACCCTTGACCCGCCCTTTTTTCTCAGCCTATAGAGCAGCACCGCCATCGCCGCAGCCGAAAGATATAGCACGCTTACGCCGTTTGCGGTGCTTTCGGCATAGGAGGAAGCAAAGCACACCAGCAGAGTTGAGAAGCCGTTTATAAGCCATGCGCCTGCAAACAGCACCGTTTTGTCGCCGCTATCACGGTTTGCATAAGGCACTTCAATTTTTGCGGGGATAAGATAATAAAAAACCGTCTGCATTGCTATAAGCAGCACGGATAAAATGGTAAATACGGTGAAATCCGCCTTAATAAAATCGTTTTGCAATACGGCTATTATCGCTCCGCCCGCAACCATGCTTATAATGCCGTCGCGCCATGTTGTTTCTACGGTGAAATGCTGCGTGGCTACGGACATCATAGCGCCTATTGAAAATACGCAGCAAAAAGCCGATATGTAAAACAGCGCCGTGATGGCTTCCTGCGAAAACGGAAAGAGCATCATAAGCGTCGCAAAAAGCGCCGCCGGCGTTACAATGCGCTCCACCCACACTATTTTTCGCGGGATAAGGCATATCGCTATAATGGAGGCTATATAGCCCGCGGCGATAACAAGGCTCGTATCCGCCTTAGTCAGCGGTATTGGCGTCCTGCCAAAGAGCGACATGGTAGTACCCGAAAAAAACAGCACGCCCATCTGCCAAACGATAAACGGTGTTGAAAAAAGCACAAGAAGCGAGCCGCTTATGCTATATT
>CAZZNN010000021.1:12884-16349 GCA_964655605.1 uncultured Oscillospiraceae bacterium | reverse complement strand
TCTCCAAGGGCTGCGTCATCATCGGTCAGCACGCTGACTCCACCGGCGCTCCCTCGGCCATACAGGCTGCTCAGGATTCCGGCAAGGTCGTCTACAGCGTCGGTTACAACATCTCCATGCTTTCTGTTGCGCCCAAGGCCGCTTTGACCTCCGCGCAGAATAACTGGGGCGCTCTGTATACCCCCGTTATCCAGGCTCGCATGAATGGCGACGCTATCCCCACCGATACCGCTAAGGGCTATGCCGACGGCGGCGTTATGATCTCCGAGCTTGGCGAGAGCTGCGCGGCCGGTACCGCTGAGAAGGTTGCCGAAGTTGAGGCTGCCCTCAAGGCCGGCACTCTTGAAGTGTTCGACTGCAAGAACTTCACCGTAGGCGGCGCGGAAGTTACCACCTACCTTGGCCTTGACACCGACGGCGATTTCGTTGGCGACAGCGGCGAAGCTATTGAGAATGGCATATTCCACGAGTCCACTCTCCGCAGCGCTCCGTACTTCGGCCTCCGTATAGACGGTATCACCGAGCTCAACTAAAATCTAGGTTACTTTGGCTTGAGAGAAGCGGCTTGCCGCTTCTCTCATTTAAAAGACGGTATAATAGATCATATTTTCATCTTACTTATAGAAAGGATACACGCTTTGGAAACGAAGAACGCGATCCTGATGGAGAACATCACAAAGACCTTTGGCGAGGTAATAGCGAATAATAAGGTTTCGCTATCGATAGCCAAGGGCGAGATACTCTCGCTTTTGGGCGAGAATGGCAGCGGCAAAACGACGCTGATGAATATGCTCTCGAGCATTTATCTCCCCGACAGCGGAAATATTTATGTGAACGGCGAAAAGGTGAGCATCGCCTCGCCGCGCGACGCGTTCGCCCTGCATATAGGCATGATACATCAGCACTTTAAGCTTGTGGACGTGCTTACGGCGGCGGAGAACATAGTGCTCGGCCTCAATGAAAACACTCTTGTGGATCTCAAAAACGTGCGCCTGGCGGTCAAGGAGATATGCGACCTTTATGGCTTCGTTGTTGAACCAGATAAAAAAGTCTACGACATGTCCGTCTCGGAAAAGCAGACGCTTGAAATAGTCAAGGTGCTCTACCGCGGCGCGGACGTTCTTATATTGGATGAGCCTACCGCTGTGCTTACGCCGCAGGAAACGGATAAGCTATTCGCCGTTATGCGCAACATGAAGGCCGACGGCAAGGCGATAGTTATAATCACCCACAAGCTCCATGAGGTCATGGAAATATCCGATAGGGTGGCGGTTTTAAGAAAAGGCGAATTTATAGGCGCTGTGGCTACGGCGGACACCAATCCGCAGAAACTCACCGATATGATGGTTGGCAAGGCTACCGCGCTCAATATCGAGAGGCCGGAGCCTGAAAACACGGTCGAGCGCCTTATAGTAAAGGAACTTACGGTTATCGATTCAGATGGCGTGAAGCGGCTCGACAAGGTGAGCTTCACGGCCTACGGCGGCGAGATACTGGGCGTTGCGGGCATATCCGGCAGCGGCCAGAAGGAATTGCTCGAAGCCGTTGCGGGGCTTCAGGTAATCGAGCAGGGCGGCAGTATATGCTATGTATCGCGTCCGGAGGACGGGCAAAAGAAGGAAGAACTCGTTGGCCGTTCGCCAATGGATATAAAGAAAATGGGCGTGCGCCTCGCGTTCGTGCCTGAGGATCGCCTCGGCATGGGTCTTGTTGGCAATATGAATATACCGGATAACATAATGCTAAGAAGCTATTCCTCCGGCAGAGGCGTATTCACAGACAGAAAGGCTCCGCGCGACCTTGGCGCGAGCATAGTTGAGCAGCTCGAGGTGGTGACGCCAGGGCTTAGCACGCCTGTTCGCCGTCTTTCGGGCGGAAATGTGCAAAAAGTGCTCGTGGGCCGCGAAATAGCGGCGCACCCCTCGCTTTTGATGACGGCGTACGCGGTGCGCGGCCTCGATATAAACACATCCTACACGATTTATCACCTTTTAAACGAGCAAAAGAAGCTCGGTACGGCGGTTATATATGTGGGCGAGGATTTGGACGTGCTCCTTGAGCTGTGCGACAGGATACTCGTTTTGTGCGCGGGCAAGGTCAGCGGCGTTGTGGACGCGCGCAACATCAAAAAAGAGGAGGTCGGTCTTCTCATGACCCACCTTGGCAAGGAGGCGCAGGCATGAAGCTCAAGACAGACAGAGAACCAATTATCCGCATTTCCAAGCGCGATTATATGAATCCCTTCAAGGCGCTCGGCGTGCGCGGCATAGGTCTTGTGATGTCGCTTGTGATATGCGCGATAATCATTTACGGCATAACGGAGCTTAACCCGCTCGATGTTTACGGCGCCATGTTTGAGGGCGCGTTCGGCACGGGCAAGCGCGCTTGGGTTATGATACGCGATACCATGATGCTCCTTTGCATATCAATAGGTCTTGCGCCCGCGTTCAAGATGCGCTTTTGGAATATAGGCGCCGAAGGACAGATACTCGTGGGCGGCGTTGCCGCGGCGGGCTGCATGATATATCTTTCAAAATCCATGACCACGCTGCCGCTGCTTATAATAATGTTCGCTGCGAGCGCGGTGATGGGCGCTGTGTGGGGCTTTGTTCCAGGCTTTTTCAAGGCCAAGTGGAACACCAATGAAACCCTTTTCACACTCATGATGAACTATATTGCCATTCAGCTTACGAGCTATTTCGTGGCGCTTTGGGAAAATCCCTTCGGCTCAAGCTCCGTGGGCGTTATCAATCCGCAGACGAGGGTGGGCTGGTTCCCCCAGATATTTGATCAAATGTATACGCTCAACGTGATAATAGTCGCGGTGCTGGCAGTTGCCATGTTTATCTATCTTAATTACAGTAAGCACGGCTTTGAGATAGCGGTCGTGGGCGACAGTGAGCGCACAGCGCGTTACGCCGCCATAGACGTTAAAAAAGTGATCGTGCGCACAATGGTGCTTTCCGGCGCGGTTTGCGGCGTTGCGGGCTTCCTCGCCGTCGCGGGCGCGAGCCACACCATATCAACGAGCACGGCGGGCGGACAGGGCTTCACGGCGATAATAGTCGCGTGGCTCTCGCAGTTCAACACATTCATAATGGCCGGCGTTTCGGCGCTGCTGGTGTTCCTGAGCAAGGGCGCTATGGAAATAGCCTCGCGCTACAACCTTTCGGACTATGTTTCCAGCATGATAACGGGTATAATCCTATTCTTCATACTGGGCAGCGAATTCTTCATTCGCTTCAAGGTTAAGCTTAGGAGCAATAAGAAGGGAGGCTCTAAATGACACAGGTTATATCGCTGTTTCAAGCGGCTATAGTTTTCGGCACGGTCATATTGTTTGGCGCGGTGGGCGAAATTTTAACCGAAAAGGGCGGCAACCTAAACCTTGGCGTGCCGGGCATAATGTATTTGGGCGGCATAGCGGCGCTTATAGGCGTGTTCTTCTATGAATCCGGCACCGAG
>CAZZNN010000021.1:0-12874 GCA_964655605.1 uncultured Oscillospiraceae bacterium | reverse complement strand
CCATACCCATAGTGTGCATACTCATAGCTGTGGTTTGCGCGCTGGTGGCGTCGGCATTGGGCGGGCTGATATTCAGCTTCTTGACCATCACGCTGCGCACCAACCAAAATGTTACGGGTCTTGCGCTCAATATATTCGCGGGCGGCTTCGCCAATTTCTTTGGCGGCTCGCTCAATAAGCTCGCTGGCGGCGTAGGCCAGATCTCCGTCGCTACCACAAGCGCGGCGTTTCGCGCGAACGTGATAGGCGCGGGCGATTTCCTTGGGCCGGTTGGCAAGATGCTTCTATCTTATGGCTTCATGGTGTATCTTGCCATAGTGTGCGCAATAGCGCTCAAGTGGTTCCTCGATCGCACGAGCGTTGGCCTGAACCTTCGCGCCGTTGGCGAAAACCCCGCCACTGCGGACGCTGCGGGCATAAATGTAACCAAATATAAGTATCTTGCCACCTGCGTAGGCGCGGCCGTATCCGGCCTTGGCGGACTATATTATGTTATGGACTATATGAAAGGCACGTGGGACAGTGCGGGCGCGATAGAGGGCCTTGGCTGGCTGGCGCTTGCGCTCGTCATATTCGGCTCGTGGAAGCCCACGCGCGTGATTTGGGGCGCGTACCTCTTTGGCATACTCTCGTGGGCATACTTCTATATCCCCGGCCTTACGAGGCGCTCAATGGAGCTTTTCAAAATGCTCCCCTATGTTGCCACGCTCGTGGTGCTCGTTGTGGTCGCCCTCAGGCGCAAACGCGAGAATCAACCGCCCGCCGCGCTCGGCTTACCGTATTTTAGAGAAGAACGATAGCAAAAAGGGGCTCAGCACGAGCCCCTTTTTATGCGCTCACTTCTTCACCTTTATGCTCAATATCACAACGCACAGCCCGCCTGTCCTTTGTAAGCTCCAAATAGCCAGACCGTGATTTTATCATAAAGCGATATAAATAGAAAGCGCCATGCCGCTTCATCTCAGCACAGCGCCCTCATCACTAGTAAGGGAAGACATATTTATTTGGCTATAAAGCCGTAGACCTTTTGATTGCCGCGGGTGTCTTTCATATCGCGGATAACATTAGCGGCCTTTAACTGCATAAGCTTGCTTGAGCAAACCTTCTTGATATAACGAGTCAACATTTCCTTTTCCTCCTGATATTATTTATGATACTTGCCGCTGTCTCCGGAAACGTTGGCTTGCTTTCTCTTTCTGTATATACTATAATACAGTCGTTACCATAACGCAAGCTCATGAATTTCATCGTGAGAATGAAAGAATTTCATAATGATGGGAGAAATACCAAATGAACGTATCCAAATACGAGGCTTTTATAAAGACGGCCGAGCTAAAAAGCCTCACGCGCGCGGCAGAGGCGCTTGGGTATACGCAGTCGGGCGTGACGCACATGCTCAATGCGCTCGAGAGCGAGCTTGGGCTCGCGCTTTTGCAGCGCGGGCGCGGGGGAGTGGGGCTAACGAGCGACGGCGCGGAGCTTCTGCCTTATGTAAGGGCGGTGTGCGATCATGAGCGTCAGCTTCAAAATAAGGTTTCGGAGCTGCGCGGCCTTGTTTCAGGCACGCTTAGGGTGGGCACGTTCACGAGCATATCCGTGCAGTGGTTTCCGGAGATTTTGAAATCATTTCGCGGGAAACATCCTGATATTCGCGTTGAAATGTGGAATGATACCGATATGACGATAGAGAGCCTGCTAATGCAGGGCACAATTGATTGCGCCTTCGTTGAGATACCCACGATGAATCCATTTACCATAGAGTGGCTTGCGCGCGACTCCATTTTCGCCATCGTGCCTGAGGGGCACCCGCTTTGCGAGCGTGAGAGCGTCAGCAAGGAGGATTTGGAGCTTTATCCATTTATATGGGAGTCCGAGTCAAGCGCGAACGCGGAATCGTGGTCGCGCAAATTCGCGCCGAAAAGAAAGCCGGAAATGTCCACAACGGACGATTACGCCATAATGGCGATGGTGGAGAGCGGCCTTGGCGTGAGCGTGCTGCCGGAGCTTGTAATGCAGCACACCGATAGGCGCATAGTAAAAAAGGAGCTTGAGCCGCGCGAGTATCGCGACCTTGGCATTGCGGTGAATATAGGCCAAAAACCGTCGGCGGCAGCGAGCGCATTCATTGAGCACGCCAAGCTGTGCGTGCAAAAAAACGCGGCGAACGGGTAATTCCGTCCGCCGCGCGTGGGCTTATTTGCGCTTTATCACTATTTTTATGAAATTCAGATATTTGCCGCCGCCCGCTTCCATGGTTTTGCGGTCGCCGCGCGCATAGTCGTTGTCCTGACGGAGCCAGTCCGCCCAAACCTCCTCATTGCTCTCCATCTCGTATAGCGATTCTATCTCGGCGCCCTCGGTCTGGCTTATTATGGCGCGCCAATAGCTTACGTCGTGGATATAGTCTAGCTGCTCTGGAGTCCACGAGAGCAGCAGCTCCTTTGGAAGCGCGTCGTGGCAGTCTTTTTTCATGCCGGGTATGGCGATATATATGTAGCCGCCGCGCTTGACAAAGGGAAGCAGCTTGCTACCAAGATAGTCTTTGTCGCGCCCGAAATAATTGTAGCTGTCGGTGCAAACTATTGCGTCAAAGAAATCCTTTGCAAAGGGAAGCGCGGCAGCGTCCGCGTGGATCGGGACTATCTCGTTTTTCGTAAGCCCCATCTGCTCAAAAAAACGCATGTTCTCGCTTGGATCGCTCCAAAGATCAGCCGCAAATACGCGGAAGCCATATTCCTTGGCCAAGAATACGCTCGTCACGCCCTGACCGCTTCCAAGGTCCATAACGGTGGCGTTTTGCGGTATTTTGTGGTTTACAAGCAGCTCCTCCTCAAGCTTGATAGGGTTCGGCCCCATTATTTTGCTGTTGATGAAAGATGTGTTGTAGCTTTTGCTTTTTTCGTATATCATGTTTCCTCCTATAAATTTACGCGCGACTTGAAAAACGCAGGCTGAATGGTCAGCCCGCGCGCATATCGCCGCGCTTAGTACCAAAAATTGTTATCACGGTGCCTATAAATGAGAGCACGGTGCACAAAAGCAGCATGCCCTTCACGTTAACCGCGTCGAGCAAAAAGCCGCCAAGCAGCGAGCCCACCGCGCTTGACGCTATCTGCACCAGCGACATCATCGCCTGCCCCTTCAGCTTGTCGCGGCTTTGCATGAGCGCGTCAACATAGAAAACCGATGCGCTTATAAACAGCGAGTAGGATAATAGCTGCGTCGCCATTGCGGCATAGAGGAAGGGTATGCTGTTTGCAAGCGTCATTAGCAGCATTCTTACAGAGAGCATTATCACCGCAACTATCATGAGCAGGTTGCTGCCGAATTTTTTATTGAGCCAGCCTGAGATAATGAGAGTTGGTATTTCGCACAGGGCGGTTATCATTATGGCCGTGCCAAGCTCCGCGCTGCCGCCGCCCAGAGCCGCCACCACGCGCACGTTATAATTGCACACGGTTGAATACGCCATTATCGTTATAAGGCAGCCTATAAAGAAAATTATGAATCGCGGATACCGCGAGAAAAAACCGGCCTCGGCGGGGGCACCCTGAGCGGGGGCGGGCGCGGCGACTTCCTTTTTAGGCGAGCCGCGCCAGAAAATGAGCGCAATGGCAAGCAGCACGCCCACGCACAGCGCTATTGGTATCGTCACCGCCGTGCCGTTTTTGGCGCACACGAAGCCAAGCGCGTAGGCCGTGAGCGCATAGCACATCGAGCCGAACGAGCGGCTCACGCCAAAGTTCACATGCGCCTTGCCGCCCTCCATGCCAAGCGCGTTGAGCAGAAACTGCATAGCCATAACAAGCAGCCATACCGCGCCGTAAAGCGTAATAACGAGCCATTTTGTGCGAATAACAAAGCATAAAAGCGCGAGCATAACGCACGCGGGGATAATAAGCCCCACCGCGAACCATTTTGACGGTATTTTTCTGCTTTTATCAGCCGCTGCCGAAAGCACCGTCTGCAAAAGCGCGCTAAGCCCGCCCACAGTGGCGTAAACGACGCCGATGAGGGAATTTGATAAGCCCTGCTCTATCAAATATGACGCGCCGAAGGCATAATAGGAGCAAAGCAGCATCCAGTACAGCCCCTGCAATATGGTGTAGTGTATGGCGAAACGATTGATTTTTTTCATTTATGCTTCCCCGGTTAAATAAGTTTTAACAGTATCATCAGCACGCCAAGCGCGCCGCCAACTCCAAGGCTTATAGCGTGCGTGGCCACGGTTCCCCATGTGAAGAACGATACTAGCGGCAGATTGCCAAGCACGGCGTACCCTAAAAGCCAGTTGCCATACCATGTGCCAAGGCGAAAACGCGGGGCGTCGGGCTTTAATAGCTGCAAGACTATTATAAGTCCAAGCAGCGCGAAAACGCAGCTCGACCCGCCGTAGGATATTTGCGAGTCGCGAAAAATTAGCCCGGAATATATAAGCTCCTCCAAGGCCGCCGCGATTATGGCGAACAGGCCGAATTTCACGCTTCCAAGCTGCGGCTCAAGAAAATATCCTGCAAAGAGCATGCCAGATATATTCGCAAGCAGATGAATGATATTCTCATGCATGAGCCAGCCCGTAAAAATGCGGTAATACTGACCCTGTATGGCGTTAAAGCCAATGCCTGAGAGCGGGGTCATCAGGTCGGCAAATTGACGTATTATGTGCAGCACAGTCCATATCGCCATTATCGCGAGCGTGGCTCTGCATTGCCACAAGCGGGTTAAAGAGGCGCTCATATAGCTTTATTCCCTCGGAAGCGGCCTGCCGCATTTGCGGCAAAAAGAATATTGCGCGTCGGCAGGCGTGCCGCAATAGGGGCAGAAGCCGTTGCCTGGCGCGGCGTCGCGTCCGCTTTGGGCGCCGCTACCGCCAAAACGCGCCTCAAGCGGGTCGGGCTCCTCGTTTCCGTCCGTTATGTCGAATGTGGAATAGCGGTTTTTGCCCGTCGCGTTTTTATAATTATATATGGCGTTGCATATCCCAAGTATCACAAACACCACTCCAAACAGCGGAAATATGCCTGGCGCGCCCATGCTCGCCGCAATAATTATCCAAATAACGCCAAATGCGCACGCCGCTATAGAGCCAATAGCGCCCATCATAGACGGGCCTCTGCCCGGTTTTATGCTTTTCATTTCTATCCTCCATTTTGTCAGCCGCCTGAAGCGTTGAGCTTGGCGGCGCGTTCATTGCCGCGCGTGTCGCTGGATACGCAGCGGCTTTCAATCCTGCCGAGAATATATTCTATCACATTTCTTCAAGCAATAAAAGCACACCGCCGTGTGAGCTTGAAAATAGCGCTTCTAGCCCGCTGTGCTTGAAATATAGCTTTCAAGATCGGTTTCCTCCTATGCTTTATTGCTCTCTTTAGCCGTATTGATAGATGCTATCAGGATTCTGCGAATGGTTCCACATTGATTGTGTAAAGCCTTCGAGGAGTCTCTTTGGATAATGCCGGATTTCACGAACAATTCAAGCCAATATTCGATTTCGTAGTGAAATGAAATAAATTTTCTCATGCCCGCAGGCATTTCACACGCCGCAGGCGTATTTCGCGTGCGAAGCACATTTCATAAATCCGTCAGGATTTATTTCGTTGAAAAACCGGCAAAGCTCATATTGAACTTTGCCGGTTTTTCTGGCGCGCCCAGGGAGATTTGAACTCTCGACCTACCGGTTCGTAGCCGGGCACTCTATCCGCTGAGCTATGGGCGCAAACATTTTGGGCGTTTTTTATCACGCTCGATTATTTTAGCGCATTCGCCCGATAATGTCAAGCCGTATTTAGCGGCGAATAAAAATACGGAGGCGGATTTTTTATCTGCCCCCGTAAAATGCGCTTACATAGCCAATTTGAGCCTATTGCCCGTAATACATCTTTTCGAGCCTGTAGCTCATGGCGTTGGGCTCAAAGCCCGCGAGCTTGGCGCTCGCGCCGTCTATAGAGGCAGCCTCGTAGAGCGGAATAATTATCATGTTTTCCTGAACGTAAAGATTCAGCTCCTTTAGTATGGAGCCTATCGCGGCTTCGTCGGTGCAGGCCCAAAGCCTGTCGCAGATCGCCTGCATATCGTCCGTATGGGGCGTGAGGAAGGGGCATTGCTCCTTGTCAAAGCGCGATGCCTGCAACAGCGCCGAGGCTTCGCCATTATTGAAAAGCGACATATCCCACGGGTTTGACGTATCCACAAGATAGCTTATCAGCGGCCCAAGGCTCGACGGCTTGATATTTAGCGTTATGCCTATTTCCTTTAATTGATTGGCTATCATTTCAACCGCCGCAACATGGAAGGCGTTGTCCGCGTTGAGGCAGATTTCAAGCGTCAGCCCGTCCTGATAACCGGCGCTCGCCATTAGCTCCTTTGCAAGCGCCGTGTCGTGCTCCGCCCACGCGCCGTCTATTGCTATTGCGTCAGCGAAAGCCGCCGCGCCGGAGGCGAAGGATTTGGGTATGCCGCCGGAAGATTGCGCGGCGCCCGCAAGCAGCGCGTCAAAATCGACGGCGTGGGCGATTGCGCGGCGCACGTCGGCGTTTGCGAGCGGCTTGCCCTCTGTGGCGTTAAAATATATGCTCGTGACGAGCAGGCCGCTTCTGTTTAAAAGCTGCAAGCTCTCATCGGCGCTTATAAGCTCCGCGCTGGAGGCGGGTATGCCGTATGCAAAGTCAACGCCGCCCGTTTGCAGCTCTATAACGCGCTGCGAAGCCTCAGCCACCTTGCGGTAAACAATGGTTCTTATCTTGGGCGCATCGCCCCAGTAGCCGCCGAAGCGTTCCACGGTAACGGAGTCGCCAACCACCCACGATACAAATTTATATGGACCTGTGCCTATGGGGTCTGTGCTCATTTTATCAGGCGCGGCCTCGCAGGTGTCCTTATCGAGCATGGACATATACGCCGTTGAGCCAAAGCGCGATAAAATCACGCTGTCCGGCCTCGTGAGCGCGAGCACGAAGGTATGCTCGTCCTCTATTGTGCAGCTTGCAAGGTCGATAACGGCGTAAATGTCCTTCGTGGGGCTTTCAAGCGCCGTCTTAACGCTGAAAAGCACGTCCTCGGCGGTAAAATCGCTGCCGTTATGGAATTTGACGTTTTCACGCAGATGAAATACCACATGCGTATCGTCGCGCCATTCCCAGCTCGTGGCGAGAACCGGCTCATAAGTGCCGTCCTGCTTTAAAAGCATGAGCGTTTCATATATGGTGGAGGTTATCCTGTCGCGGTCATATACGGTGTCAACGAACGGCGCGAGCGTCTCAGGGTCGGTCTGGTTAGCCACGACGAGCGTATCCTTCGAGCCTTGCTGCGGCGCGGTGGTGGCGCAGCCCGCAATGACGGTGATAAATAGAAGGATTGCCGCAATGAGTACGGCGGTGCGGTTTGATTTCACAGTTTTTCTCCTTATTTTGTCGCGAGGCGGCATCTTACAAGATGCTCCGCGCGAGTATTATTAACGTTTATAAGCGCCTGCTTTTTGCGGCATTCCTCACAGGCGTGCGGGCAGCGCGCGATGAAGCGGCATTCCTCGCCCGGGTCTATAGGCGACACCGGCTCGCCCTCAAGCGCGGCAAACTCGCATGAGTCCAGCTCAAGCGTCGGCGCGGACGCTATGAGCGCCTGGGTGTATGGGTGCAGCGGCGAAGTAAACAGCTCGTCCGCGCCGCACTTTTCCACAACCTCGCCTAAATACATCACCATCACCTCGTCGCACATATAGCGCACCACCGTGAGGTCGTGCGAGATGAACATGTATGTAAGGCCGCGCTCACGCTGCAAATCGAGCATGAGATTTAGTATCTGCGCACGTATGGATACGTCGAGCGCGGAAACCGGTTCGTCGCAGACTATGAATTTAGGCTCCGTGGCAAGCGCTCGCGCAATGCCTATGCGCTGCCGCCTGCCGCCGTCGAGCTCGTGAGGATAGGCGCTTTTGAGCCTTTCGTCAAGCCCCGCCGCTCGCATTATGCCAAGCACCTCGTCCTCGAGCGCCTTGCCGCTTAGCCTGCGGATAAGCCTAAGCGGCTCCGCTATGGCCGCGCGCACGGTCTTTTTAGGGTCGAGCGAGGAAAACGGGTCTTGAAATATCATCTGTATTTCCCCGCGCAGCGCTTTTTTTGCGTTTGCCTCGATAGGCGCACTGTCAAATATGATACTGCCTTCGTCCTGATTTAGCAAGCGCGATATTATTCGCGCCAGCGTGGACTTGCCGCAGCCAGATTCGCCCACAACGCCCAGCGTTTTGCCCTTTTCTATGGCGAAGCTCACGTCGTCCACGGCATGGAGAAGCCCGTGGCCGGTTTCAAAATATTTTGATATATTTTTTGCCTCAATAAGCGGTTTCATTCAGCCCCCCTAGCGCAGCGTGTGAAGTGACCGTTTCGCACCTCAAGAAGCGGCACGGCGCCGCCTTTATATGGGCAGTCCGCGCTGAACAGGCACCTTGGCGCGAATGCGCAGCCGCCCAGTGGGCGCGCAGGGTCAGGCGGCGAGCCGGGTATGGGCGTAAGCCGCGCCCTGTTTGCGCCAAGCGTTGGCAGCGACGCGAAAAGCCCACGCGTATATGGGTGCAGCGGCTTTGTGAAAATGGCGCGCTTATCGCCCAGCTCCACTATTTCACCCGCATACATGATAGCCACGCGGTCGGCACATTTTGCCACAACGCCAAGATCGTGCGTTATTAGCAGCATGCTCATATTGTATTGCGATTTTAATTTATTTATAAGCCTTAGCACCTGCGCCTGTATTGTCACATCGAGCGCGGTGGTCGGCTCGTCCGCGAGCAGGAGCGACGGGGCGGGGGAGCAGGCTATCGCCATGGCTATCACCACGCGCTGCTTCATGCCGCCCGAAAATTGGTGCGGGTAATCATAAAATCTGTCGCGCGGTATGCCAACTGTTTCAAGCATATCCGCGGCGCGCTCGCGCGCCGCGCTCTTATTAAGCTTTTCATGCGCGAGTATGGCCTCGCACACCTGATCGCCGATCGTAAACACCGGGTCGAGCGCGCTCATGGGATCCTGCGGTATCATCGCTATGTCGCCGCCGCGAAGGCGCAAAAGCGCCTTTTTATCAAGCTTTAGTATATCCTCGCCGCAATAGATGAGCTCGCCGGATTTCATGCTTGCGCTGTCGATAAGGCGCAGTATGCTCCTTGCAAGCGTAGTCTTGCCGGCGCCCGTCTCGCCAACGAGCCCCAGCGTTTCGCCGCGATTTACCGTGAAGGATACGTCCCTTAGCGCCCTCGCTTCGCCAGAACCATTATAAAAGCTTACGCTGAGCCTTTTTACGCTTAATAGCTCGCTCATTCGGCTCGCCTCCTTTTTGGTGCATGGCCGGATCTCAAGCGCGGGTCGAGCGCGTCGCGTATACCGTCGCCTATCAGGTTAAAGGCCACCACGGCGGCCATTATCGTGAGGCCGGGTATCGTTACGAGATAGCCGTGGCTCAATATAAATTCGCGTCCGGAAGCTATCATAGCGCCCCATTCGGGCGTGGGCGGCTGCGCGCCAAGACCTATAAAGCTCAGCGACGCCGCCACGAGTATGGCGCTGGCCATGCTCAACGAGACCTGCACGAGTATGGGCGAAATGATATTTGGGAGCACATGCGTAACTATTATTCTTAAATCGGACGCGCCCGCGAGTCTGGCCGCCTCAAAATATTCGCTCCGCCTTATTGAAAGCACGCTCGCCCGCGCGAGCCGCGCGAAGGCCGGTATCCCCGCAACGCCTATGGCGAGGGTTGTGTTGTTTATGCCCGTGCCCAGCACGGCGGCTATGGCTATGGCCAGGAGCATGCTGGGTATGCACTGGAATATATCCATCACGCGCATGAATATTTCGTCCGCAAGCGAGCTGAAATAGCCCGCCATAGCGCCGATAAGCACGCCTATCGCCATTGAAATTGCCGCCGACACGACCCCGAGCCTGAGCGATATTCGTGCGCCGTACATGAGCCGCGAGCAGAGGTCCCGCCCAAGATTATCCGTGCCAAGTATATGCTCGGCGCTCGTAAACGGCTCAATAAACGCCTTTGTTACGTCCTGCGCGTCATAGCCCTCTGGCGCGAGCACGGGCGCGAAAAGCGAGGCCAATACGAGCGCCGCCAATACTGTTGCACCGATTATGGTGCGGGCGTTAAATTTGGACGCACCAAAAACGGTGCGATTGCGTCCGGCTCTCATGCGGCGCCCCCCTTTATCCGGCGGCTTGCGTATTTCGCGCGTATGCGCGGGTCGGCCACGGCGTAAAGCAGATCGACTATAATGAGTATAACGCTCACAAGCAGCGCCACCACGGCCACGCAGCCCAAAACGGCGGGGTAGTCCGAAAGCTTAATTGAATTTATCATATAGGTGCCTATGCCCGGCACGGAGAACACCGTTTCAACTATAATAGCGCCGCCTATCATTGTGCACGCGCCAATGCCGGCCTGCGTTAGAATGGTTATGAGCGAGTTTTTAAACGCGTGCTTCCATATAACCGCGCGTTCGCTCACGCCCTTTGCGCGGAGCGTTGTGATAAAATCCTGCCTTATAATGTCTAGCATGCTTGAGCGCGTCATGCGCGCGGCGTTCGCTATTCCGCCAAGCGCCAGTGTAACTGTGGGCAATATGAAATATTGCGCCCCGTAAAATCCGGAGGGCGGCAATATGCCAAGCTTTAGCGCAAAAACATAGGATAATATGATTCCGGACCAAAATCCGGGCATAGATATGCCTATCATCGCCAGCACCATAAATAGATTATCCGCGAGCGAATATTGCCTCACTGCCGAGTAAACGCCTATGGGTATCCCAACGGCTTCGCCCACGCACAGCGCGAAAAGCGATAAAAGCGCCGTATTTGGCAGGCGCGAGGCAAGCTCGTCCCCTATGGAGCGATTGGTAAAATATGATCTGCCGAAATCGAATGTGAAAATGCCCTTGCAATATCTTAAATATTGAATAATAAACGGGTCGTTTAGCCCCTTTTCCTCCCGCCACGCTTCCCTGTCAGCGTCGGTCGCGCCAACGCCTAAAGCGAGCGCCGCAGGATCAGTGGGGGCGAGGGTTAAAAGAAAGAATACTATCAGCATAACGCCCAATAGCACCGGTATGAGCAGCAGTATGCGCTTTACAAAATAGCGCGCCACTACAAGCGCTCCTCACGGCGCGATTGCCCTTCATGGTGCGCTTGCCCTTCACGGCACACATGCTCCTCGCGACGCGCCTGCTCCTCATGGCACGCCGGCTCCTCGCGGCACGCCTGCTCCTCACGGCACACATGCCCCTCGCGGCACGCCGACTCCTCATGGCACGCCTGCTCCTCGCGTCGCGCCGATTCCTCGGTGAAAACGGGGTATTCGCGCCCCGAAAGCTCGCCTATCGCGGCAAGCATTGCGTTGACGGCCTTGCTCCAGCCATGACGGAAATTCACTGTCGCGCCGTGCAGCGCTTTTTCAATGAGCACGCTCTCAACGCTTACGCCCGCGCGGCGAAGCTTATCGCCATAGTCGAGCGCCTCATTTGCAAGGCAGTCCAGCCCGCACGCGATTATGAGCGCGCGAGGCGCGCCTTCAAGCTCGGTTTCAGGCGTGTAAAGCGGCGAAACGTCCGGATTTTTGCGCATGGCTATATTGGGAACGTAAGCGTCGTCAAATTCGCGCATAAGCTCCACGGGCAAGCTGTAGGGTCTGAATTTTGAAGCGGGATCGGTGAATAGATCCATAGGCGGATAATCAAGAATTTGCAGCGCGACGGGGAAATCCCCCGTATTGGCAGCGCGGCGCGCGATAACGGCGGCGAAGTTGCCGCCGGAGCTGTGGCCTAAAAGTATTAGCTTACTGCCGTTTGCATTAAGCTCGTCCGCGTGTAAATACGCGTATCTCGCCGCTTGATAGCTTTCGTTGAGCCCTTCGGGAAAAGGGTGCTCAGGCGCCAAACAATAGTCTATATCGAATATAACGCAGCCCGAGGTCTTTGCCAAAAAACGGCAGAATATGTTGTCGCGCTCCATATACGGCTGCTTAAAGCCGCCGCCGTGCATATTCACTATGAGCGGCGGCTTCAAGCTTGCGCCCGCGATGGTGGCCGCGGGCGTGTGAATATATATTTTTGTTGCGCCATAAGCCGTATTGATAGTTCGCTCCTGAGTAGCAACCTCAAAGCTTGATACATTGGTTATAGCGCTAAGCGCGTCCTGGCGCATTCATTCCTCCTTGGAAAGCTCTCCATCGTCGTTAATTATGGCGCCGTCGCGCATGCGGAGCTTCACGTCCGCAAGCTCGGCTATGGCCATATCGTGCGTTACTATTATAACGCAGCAGTTTAAAGTATGCGAGAGGTTTACGAGCATATCCATAACATTTTTGCTGTTTTCAACGTCGAGATTGCCGGTAGGCTCGTCCGCGAGTATTATATTTGCGCCGGTCGCCAGCGCGCGAGCTATGGCAACGCGCTGCTGCTCGCCGCCTGAGAGCATAGACGGATAGCGTTTGTAAACGGCGGAGGTGAGGCCCACGAGCGACAGCATTTCCTTGGCCTTTTCCTGAGCCGCGCGCTTTTCCTTGCTCTGAAGCTCCATGGGATACATCACGTTTTCCATTACCGTAAGCAGGGGGAATAGGTTGAAGCCCTGATATATCACCGCCACGTCCTCGCGGCGATAGCGGTCGCGGTCTATCGCGGCGGTGGATACGCCGTTTAGCGTCACCGAGCCCTCGGTAGGCAGGTCAAGCCCGGCGAGCATGGAGAGCATTGTGGTTTTGCCGCTGCCGGATTTGCCCACCAGCGCGTATACCTTGTCAGGCTCAAATTCGTATGAAGCGTTCCTCACGGCGTTCACCGTTTGATATTTGTTGCGGTAAGCGTATGAAACATTGTTTATTGAAAGTA
>CAZZNN010000020.1:0-16586 GCA_964655605.1 uncultured Oscillospiraceae bacterium | reverse complement strand
ATTTCCGCAACCGGCACCAACGTTGGCACATACTATGGCTCGTTTGGCGGCACGCTGAAGATTTTCAGCGGAAGCTCCGATGTTACGAGCGAATATAAGGTGAGCATGACGGACGTGCCCGTGCTGACTATAGTAGCGGCTCCCGCAAAGATAACCGTAAACAGCACTTCAAAGCTCACCACTCAGGCCGATCCTGAATTTAGCGGAAAGGTCGATGGCGTGCTTGGCGAGGATAGCCTTGGCACTATAGCATATAGCCGCGAAGCGGGAACGGCGGCAGGCGTTTATAAGATAAACGCCACCGTTACCAACGCGAACAAGAATTATTTTATAACCGTTGAGCCAGGCACGCTCACGGTGCTTGAGAGTGCAACTCAGCCCAGCCCCTCGCCAAGCACATCGCCCGTGCCGAGCATAACGCCCGTGCCGAGCACGTCGCCAGTGCCGAGCACGTCGCCCGTGCCGAGCGTAACGCCAGTGCCGAGCGTAACGCCTGTGCCAACGGTAACTCCCTATACGCCAGTGCCTAGTGCCGTGCCAAGCGCCGTGCCGAGCATAGAGCCCACCGTACCGGAGCCCGAGCCGGACGCGCCAAACCCCGTGCCGAGCGCCCCCGTCGTGACCACCATACCGGACGCACAGCTGCCACAGGCGCCCGCGCCGCAGGTTCAGACTCAGCCCAACGTGAATGACGATATAGTCACCATAGAGGACGAGGATATACCGGCCGCCGTGCTGCCTGTTGACGTGAGCGCGCCTATGCTGGCGCTTGTGAACCTTGTGTGCATGGCGCTCACCGCGATCGGTTCCGTGCTCATGCTCTTTGCAAGGAAGCGCAAGCAGGATAAGGAAGATGATGAGGCCGCGCGTGACGAGAACGACGAAAGGGACGAGGACAGGACGCGCAGACGCATATCAAAGGTGATAGGCGTGGTCGCCGCCGTGGGCGCGATAGTGGCATTCTTCCTCACCGAGCCTCTCACATGGAATATAAGGCTCATAGACGAGTGGACGCTGCTAATGGTTGTTATCTTCGCGGTATTCGCGATAGACGCGGCCATAGGCCTCAAGAAAAAGAGCAAAAAGGATAAAGAAGCTGAGTAAAACGAAATAAAGCGCGGCGGCCGGCATTCCCCGGCCGCCGCCTTTTTCGCCCCACGCAGGGCGTTCCCCCCGCAGCGCGCCATCCCCTCCCCGAATCCCCTTTACTTCCCGCAGCGCGTTGTCGCCCCCCGCAGGGCGTTGTTCCCCCCGCATGGCGCCTCCTCCTCCCCGCATTTCACATTTTCTCTCCCCTCTGAATAGTCTAAAAATATAAGCGCGGTGCTCCGCGCCGATTAGTATAAGAGGTGGATATAGCATGAGAATATTACAGCGTGGAGATACAGGCTCCGATGTGAGGCTGCTGCAAACGGCGCTTATACGCGCGGGCTACGATCCGGGACAGGTGAACGGAGTGTTCGGCGCACAGACGGAGAGGGCGGTCAAGCAGTTTCAGCGGGTTTTAGGGTTAAACGAAGATGGCGTTGTAGGCTCGCGCACATGGAGCTTTCTAGAGCCGTTCGCGCTCGAGCCGGATACTGATGTGCTAAGGCGCGGCAGTCGCGGCCGCATGGTAACGCTCTTGCAGAACGCGCTCAAGGAAGCGGGCTTCAACGTTGGCACTGCCGATGGCTTGTTCGGCACAAAAACTCGCGACGCCGTGCGCGCTTTGCAGCAGGCGGCGGGATTGCCGGTGACAGGCGTTGTTGACGATGCGACATGGTTCACAATAGCTCCCTTCATTGATTGGAGCGGCACAATGCTTCGCTTTGGCGATAGGGGAGTGCTCGTTGGGATAATGCAGTATGCGCTCGCGAACGCCGGGTTCGACTCCGGCGGGGTGGACGGAGTTTTCGGCAGAAACACGCAGTCGGCACTGCGCGCGTTCCAACGCGCGAATAACCTTGTTGACGACGGCATAGCTGGGCCTAGAACGTGGCGCGTGCTAAGGCCGTATATAGTAGGCAATGTCGTAACCTACACAGTTAAGCGCGGCGACACGCTTTCCTCAATAGCCAAGCGCTTTAATACCACCGTCGCAGAAATACTAAAGCTCAATCCCCGTGAAGACCCGAATCTGATATATGTGGGCGAGGTGCTCACGCTTCCCGCGGGCGCGGTGCCGTCAAATCAAATGCCCGTCCCGCTTGGCGAGGCTGAGGCCGTGGAAAGGTAATGTTAAAAGGCCGGCAGCCTCCGGCCTAATATTTCTCTTGTTGTGCGGCTTGGTTATGGTGTATACTTAATCGATTAAGCCGTCACGCTATCGGGCGGCAGCATTAAGAGGGAAAAGATATGGCAACAGCATTACTGGCGGTGATTTATCTAGCGTTTATAGGCCTTGGCCTTCCTGATTCGCTTCTTGGCTCGGCGTGGCCGGTCATGCACACGGATCTTGGAGTTTCGGTATCGGTGGCGGGCTTCGCTTCCATAGTGGCGCTGTGCGGCACGGTGCTCTCAAGCCTCGTTTCCGAGCGCATGATAAAGCGCTTTGGCACAGGCCCTGTGGCGGCGATTTCAATTTGCCTTACGATAATAGGCATAGCGGGCATTTCCTTTACAAACAGCTTTTATGTGCTGCTCGCGCTAAGCATACCGCTTGGCATAGGCGGAGGCACGGTGGATTCGGCGCTCAATAATTTTGTCGCGCTCAATTATGAAGCCAAGCACATGAACTGGCTGCACTGTTTTTGGGGCATAGGGGCGACGGGAGGGCCGCTCGTGGTATCCGCGTTCCTCGTTTCAAATAATTGGCGCGGCGCGTATAGGACGATAGGGCTCGTGCTCGTGGGCGTGGTGACGGTGGTGATAATTTCGCTGCCGCTATGGAAAAAGGTGGCGAAAAAGCGCCTTGAGCGCGGCGACGCCGTTCAAGGCGAGCAGGCGAAGGATCTGGCGCCAACGCCCAAGCGCGTGCTTTTAAAGCTGCCGGGCGCGCCGTTTGCAATAATGGCGTTCGCCGCGTATTGCGCGGTCGAGTATTCGGCAGGGCTTTGGGCGAGCACATATTTTGTGAATGTTAAAAATGTAACTCCGGATGTTGCCGCATCGTGGGCGGCGATGTATTACTTTGGAATAATGGGCGGCAGGCTCATATCCGGCTTTTTAGCCATGAAGCTGTCCGACAGAACCTTGATACGGATTGGACAAGCTATAGCTATATTAGGTATAATAATTATAATGCTTCCGCTTGGCGGGCTGTTTCCCGTTGCGGGACTGCTGCTCGCGGGCATGGGCTGCGCGCCCATATTCCCGTCTATGCTCGACGCCACGCCTAAACTTTTTGGCGAAAAATATTCGCAGGGCATGATGGGCGTTCAGCTTGCGGGCGCATATATAGGCGGCGCGCTGCTCTCGCCCATGTTCGGCTGGGTATCGCCGGTAATAGGGCTTGAGGCGTGGCCCGTTTATCTGCTCGCGATAGCGGCTGTGATGATATTCGCCACGGAGCGCGGATATAAGCTTGCGCTCGGCGCACAAATGAAGGAGAATAATTGATGGCTGATTATTTAAATTTGTCCCGGCAGCTTGACAAGCTGCTCTCGCGAGAAACTCAGGCGGGCCGCCTTGGCGGTTGCGCGGCGCTGCTTATAACACACGGCGGCGCTGCGCGCGCCTATGAGGGGCATTTCGGCAGCGATAGCGAGGATAGCATTTATAAGATATATTCAATGACCAAGCCCATAACCTCCATTGCCGTTATGCAGCTTTATGAGCGCGGCGAGATAGATTTATGGCAGAATGCGGCCGAGTTCGTGCCCGCGCTGTGCACGCCGAAGATCGCGGCCGAGGACGGCGTTCGCCCGTCTAAAAAGCCGGTCACGCTTCAAAACCTGATGGATATGACCAGCGGCCTCGTTTATCCAAATGAGATGGGCGATAAGTCCGAGCGCGCAATGGCGGAGTTTGGCAAAAATCTCACCGTGCGCGCTAAAAATGGCGAGAGGCTTTCAACAATGGACGTGTGCAACGAGCTTTGCCGCGCGCCGCTCGCCTTTGAACCCGGCGCCAGCTATAGATATGGCTTTAGCGCGGACGTGCTAGGCGGAATTATTGAGACGGCCTCCGGCGTGCGCGTGGATAACTATTTTAAGGATAATATCCTAGATCCGCTCAATATGAAGGATACGGGTTTCTTCGTGCCGGAGGCGAAGCTTTCGCGCCTCGCCACAATGTATGTGCGCGATTCATATAAGCGGGTCTCGCCCGTTACGGACGATTTAAAGCACGGCCTGTCGATAGACGCTCCGTCAGCGCAGCCTAATTTCATCTCCTGCGGCGGCGGACTTTATTCAACGCTCAACGATTATGCGAATTTCGCGGCGATGCTGCTGTCAAACGGCATATTTGAGGGAAAAACTCTCCTCGGCAGAAAAACTATGGATTTCTTGCACACAAGCCGCATGACGGCGGCGCAGCGCGAGGCGTTTACGCTGGAGGGCATGCGCGGCTATGATTATGCAAATCTCTTTAGGATAATGCGCGATCCCGCCGCCGCCTCAAGCAATGGTACCGCCGGAGAATACGGCTGGGACGGTTTGCCGGGCTGCTATTTCTTCATAGACCCCAAGGAAGCGTGCGCGTTCGTGTTCTTGCAGCAGATAGCCGAAGGGCCGGATTGGTCGTTAAGGCGCAGAATGCGCCAGATAATATACGCAAATATTTAGCAAAGGGAGTTCAGCTATGGAAAACGAGAGGGAATTAAGAGAGTTTCTATGCAGGGCAAAGCGCGTCACATACGCGGGCAAGGGGCAGGAGAGCGAAACGCCGTCGCGCCCGTGCTCGCATGATCTAAGCTATAGCGAGGGGGATTTCCTGTATATCGATTCGTTTGTCGGCGGAGAAAAATTCTCCGGCGAGGAGGTGGTCTGGTATAAGGGCAAGCCTGTTTACTCCATGAATTATTGTGGTCGCGTCACAGGCTATGGCTTCAGCGGTGATTTTTTAAAGGAAGCGCTCAAGCACTGCACCCCCGAGCTTCCGTATCGAGGGCCTAAACACCTGCGCCTGCGCGAGTACGCCTTCGAAATGAGCGTTGAGGGCGATATAGAATGGTTCCATGGGCATGAGGAAATTTCCTTTGACGCCACAAACGTTTACGAAGGCGTATTTCACGGCGGCATGATAGAATAAAAAAACCGGCGGGGCGTTTTGCCCCGCTACTTTCATCAAAGCTCGCCTTTTCACCCTATATCCCACACGCTTCTCACACGCACCGTTTTTGGCGCGCCGCGAAGCACCCTTACGCGCCTCTCGCCGCCGTCCATATCAAAGTAATTATCCTCAAATATGGCGTCGTCGTCCGCGGTAAGCTCCACTGAGCGCGCGTAAGCGCCGGCGGTAATGATAACCTCGTCCCCGTCGAGCACGGCAGTGAGCTTGGGGTCGATAAAGTTAAAATGCTTGGGCGCGCAGAAAATCACGCTCCCACGCCCCATTTCACGGCCAGCATCGTCCGCGAGCCTGTATGAATAATAGCAGCCGCGGGTATCTTCATCGGAAAAATCCTGCTCGTCAAGCCATACGGAATCGAGCGGCGCAACGGCCACGGGGAAGAAGCCTTCGCGTATCACGCTCGCGTCGGGCCGTCTTAGCGACCAGTGCGCCGTGCCTTTGAACGCCGTCACAGTCTCATTGCTCACATTTAGCCGCGCGCTCTTTTTAAGGCTGTAAGGCTCCGCGTTCACATTGGTGTTCTGCGAGAGCGTGCCTTCCTCCTTGCAGGATATGAGCACCGGCGCAAAGAAGCGCTTGGCGTAATAGTGCAGCGCCTTCCAGCGCCCGTAATAGTCTATGCTCGACCAGCTCGCCACGGGCCAGCAGTCGTTGAGCTGCCATATCACAGCGCCCATGCACCTTTCGTTGTGTCTGAGCCTTCGCCAGTGCTCCACGCCGTACTGCATGGCTTGCGCCTGCAATAGCTGCGAGGCGTAAGCTAACGCGTCAAGGCTTTGGGGATAAAGATACATCTGCGATATATAGCCTATTATCTTGCCGTTCGCGGAGCTGTTGCGCTGATGCTTTTCCATAACGTATGAAAAAATATTCCTATCCTCAGGCAGCGTGAAGCTCTCTATCGTCTTTAGGCATGGGAAGGATTGAAAGCCAAATTCCGAAACATAGCGGAAAGCGTGATTGCGATAATCCGTAAATGGCAGCCCGCCGTGCCATACTTCCCAATAATGCACGTCGCCCCTGCTTTCATCGTTTGGCGCGTCGAAGCTGCCGCCGGAGGATGGGCTTGCGCACCAATAAAATGTGTCTGGGTCCTCGCGCTTTAGTATGCGAGGGAATATGTATTCATACATCTTTATGTAGTCGGCCTTCTGCCTCTGAGAAGACACCCACACGCCCTGCGCCACAAACTGCTCCATCTCATTGTTGCCGCACCACAGCGCGAGCGACGCGTGATGGCGAAGCCTTCGCACATTATCTGTTATCTCCGCGCGGACGCTTTGCTCGAAGCCGTCGGTGAGGTTATAGAGCGCGCAGGCAAACATGAAGTCCTGCCACACGATGAGCCCGAGCTCGTCGCATATATCATAGAAAAAATCATCGGGATAATAGCCGCCGCCCCAAACTCGCACACAGTTGAAATTCGCCGCTTTCGCGTCCTCGAGCAGCCGCCTCGTGCGCTCCTTGTTCACGCGCGGCAGAAGATTATCCTCCGGGATATAGTCCGCGCCCATGGCGAATATGTTCACGCCGTTCACGCGATGGCAAAATTTTTCGCCCCATTCGTCCCTTTCGCGGAATACCGTGAGCTCTCTAAAGCCTATCCTGCGCCGCCATTCATCTGTCTTTTCGCCGTTTTCATATAGCTCGGACAAAACAGTGTAGAGCGGCTGCCCGCCAAAGCCGTTTGGCCACCAAAGCTTTGGCGAGTCAATCTCTATGGCCGCATTTTCGCCTTGAGCGTGCCAAACGCACTCGCCGCACGGCGAAATGACGCTCAGCCGCACTTCTAAATCGTTTTCGCAAGTTTTCTCGAGCTTGGTGGCGATATTTAAAGTAACTTTATCGTTTTCGTGAATTTGACGCACATGCACCTGCTCTATGCGGCTTGAAAAGCCCACGAGCGATATATCGCGCCATATCCCCGCGTCCGGCAGCCTCGGGCCCCAGTCCCAGCCAAACATGCAGTGCGCCTTTCTTATCAGCGGGAAGCCAACCATAGCGTCCTCGGAGCCGTCCGCGCGGCTGCTTTTGTACGCCTCCTTTATATAGCGCGTGGGAGAAGCAAAGCGTATTTCAAGCGTGTTAGCGCCCGCAGTGAGCGCGCGCTTCACATCGAACTCCCATATCCTGTGCATATTGTCCGCCTCGCCTATTTTTTGCCCGTTGAGCGTGAGGCAGGCGAGCGTATCAAGCCCCTCGCAGCGCAGCAGCACGCGCGGCTGCGATAGAAGCTCCGCGTCCAATGTGAACTCTCGCGTATATACGAAATCGTTTTCAATAAGCTTGAGCGCCTTGAGCTCGTTATCGCGGTAAAATGGCTCGTCCATAAGCCCCGCGCCGAGCATGTCATAATACACCGAACCCGGCACGCTTGCCGCGCAGCTTTGCTGTGTCTGCGGGATAAAAAGGCGCCATGCGCCAGCTAGGCTTTGTTTCATAAATGCCGCTCCTTTGGGATAAATTGGCCGCGATATATCGCGCGGCATAAGAATATCGTAATATATACTTTCTATTTGTCAAGGTCAAAATTTTCTGTGAGCTATGCTCACAAAATTCTGTATACAATATATTGCTAAACAATTACAAAAACTTAATCGTTTTAGTTAAACGGGCAAAAATCCCTTGTTTCGCGGGCATTTGTGAATAAATCATGTATAAAACGGCTAAATTTGGGCCAAAAAATGTACTTGACAAGGAGAATATATAAAAATATAATGAACATAGCGAAAACGATTAAGTAATTACAAATACATTTTGCGGGTTAGGGGTCAAGCTGATGGCAACGATAAAGCAAATCGCGGAAATGTGCAATGTGTCGGTCGCGACGGTGAGCAAGGCGCTCAACAACGCAACCGACGTCGGCGCGGAGACGGCGGCTCGCGTTCGCGAGGCGGCCAAATCAGTGGGCTATTTCCCAAATTCCGCGGCGCGCGCGCTAAAGACCAATCGCTCGCACAATTTAGGCGTTTTATTTAAAGACGCAACGCAGAGCGGTCTTACGCATGAATTCTTTTCTCTCATATTAAATAGCTTTAAGTGTGAAGCGGAGCGCTGCGGATATGACAACACATTTCTGAGCCAAAATATAGGCTTTAGCAAAATGAGCTATTTGGAGCACTGCCGTTATCGCAACTGCGACGGCGCGGTGATAGCCAGCGGAGAATTCAGCGATCCTGCGATAGTGGAGCTTGCAAACAGCTCAATACCTGTTGTAACGATAGATTATATTTTCGATAATTGCGGCGCGGTGCTCTCCGATAACGCGCAGAGCATGGAAGCGCTTGTAAGGCACGTTTTTTTAAAGGGTCACAGAAAAATAGCGTTTATACACGGCGAGGACACGGCGGTAACCCGCACGAGACTCGCCACGTTTTATAGGACGCTGGGCGAATTGAATGTTGAAGTGCCCGACGATTATGTGCTTAGCGCATATTATCACGACCCGCGTTCGAGCGGGCTCGCCACCAGGCGCATACTCGAATTAAAAGACAGGCCGACATGCATTTTTTATCCGGACGATTTTTCATATATTGGCGGCATGAACGAAATTGAAAAGCATGGTTTAAGCATACCGGACGATATAAGCGTGGTAGGCTACGATGGAATAATCCTGAGCCGCGTATTCAGACCTCGTCTTACCACACTTATTCAGGATACGGATAGAATAGGCGTCGAGGCGGCGCGATTGCTGGTTGAAGCTATTGAGAGGCCAAATACCTATTTCCCAAAACGCATAGTCATTCCCGGCCGCGTGCAGGACGGGGAAACGGTGAAAAACATAAATATCTGATCAACTATTGACGGATAACATCCGCCGATTTAACAAAAAAAACAGGAGGAAAAGAAATGAAAACGAGAACTTGGAAAGTGACCGCTCTCGTGCTTGCGCTCATGATGATTTGCAGCGCGTTTGTAGCATGCGGCACTGCCCCCGCGGCAGCTCCCACAGAGTCCGCCGCACCCGCCGCTTCAACGGAACCCGCTCCCGCAGAGCCCGCCGCTTCAACGGAGCCCGCTCCTGCCGAGCCCGCCGCTCCCGCAGAGACCACCGGCGAGCTTCCGCGTAATGAGACCCTGTATTTCGCGGGTCAGCAATGGGGCGCCGTCAACGGCTGGAACCCCTTGTCTGACGATATGAACAACGCCATGGCCATAACTCAGGCGGCCGGCGGTTCCCGTATCCCGATGTTCGAGACGCTGTATATGTACAACATGCTCGACGGTTCTCTTATTCCCTTGATAGCTGACGGCGATCCCGTTTGGGCAGCCGACCAGTCCAGCGTCACCGTAAAGATCAAAGCGGCCGCCAAGTGGAGCGATGGCACCCCCATCACCGCTGACGACTTCGTTTACACCTGGGATAGCTGCGTTAAGTATGCAAACGCTCAGGGCACAGGCTTTGCTCCTTATGTTGATAGCGTAGTCGCGCTTGACGCGTCCACCATTCAGGTGAACTCCAAGATGACCGACGCCGGCGTTCCCGTAAACCCGTTGCAGGTGACCTGCTTCCTAGAGCAGGTGTATGTGCTCCAGAAAGCCTGGATACAGACTCTTGAAGCTCGCTGCACCGCCGACAACATCAAGCAGGATCCCGCTGACGACGTTGTTTGGTCCGGCCCGTACACCAAGTATTTCGCTGATGACCAGAAGGTCGTTCTTATCCGCGACGATAACTATTGGGGACAGGATGCCTCCATGTGGGGCAAGCTTCCCACTCCCAAGTATCTCGCTCACACCATCTATGCTGACAACCCGGCAGGCCAGGTTGCATTCGCGGCCGGCGAGGTCGATGTTTGCCAGCAGTTCATCTCCAACATTCAGGATCTGTGGGAGAAAGAGGGTCTGCCCATCTCCACTTATCTCGATGAAGCTCCATACGGTATATGCGTCAATATGCCCACCGCATGGTTTAACACCGGTGTCGCGGGTCTTGACAATGCCGTTATCCGCAAGGCTATAGCCATAGCCGTTGATTACGATGCGATAAACACCAACGCTATGACCGGCCAGTCCCCCAAATTCCAGGACGTGCCGCGTTCGCTCATGAACCCCACCGCCGGCGAGCAGGCCATGTATGACCACGAAGCAATAGCCGCCAAGAACCTCCAGTGGGCGGGCAACGATGTAGAAGGCGCTAAGGCCATGCTTGATGCCGCCGGTATCGTAGACAATGACGGCGACGGCTATCGCGAATACAATGGCGAGAAGCTTGCCTTCAACGTATGCGCTCCCAACGGTTGGACCGATTGGCAGGCCGCTATGGAAATAGTCGCGGCAGCCGGTCAGAACATCGGTATCGACCTTACCACCGAGTTCCCCGAATGGTCAGTGTATCAGACCGTCGTTACCGCCGCCACTCAGAGCGAGTACGACATATTCATGATGTGGACCGATTCCGCCACACCCGCGCAGCCATGGGGCCGCGTCCGTATGCTTATGTCCAGCGAGTTCAACGGTGTTGAAGGCAACTGGTCCGGCAACTGGGGTCATTACAGCAACGAGGAGATCGACGAGATCATAAAGGCTATCCCCGTCGAGACCGACGCCGCCAAGGTTAAAGAGCTCTACACCCGTGCGGTTGAGATCTACCTTACCGACGTACCGAGCTTCTCGCTCATGTATCGCCCTGACAAGTTCCACGCTGTGAACGAGTCCGTTTGGACGAACTTCCCCGCCGGCGACGACGGCAGGAACATTCCGCCTATGGACTGCACCGATGGTTACAGTGTTGCCGCGCTCTTTGATCTTGAGCTCGTCAATCCGTAATTAGTTGACCTATCGAAACAGCCATGTTTCCGATTTAAGAAACATGGCTGTTTCTTAAAAGAGGTGCTTAAGCGAGCTTGGAGGGTAACGCGATGAAGGGATACCGTAAATATTTCGGCAAGAAGCTGATATGGTTCGTGATAACGTTCGTGGTCGCGGTCATACTCAATTTCACATTGCCAAGACTTTTGCCGGGCGATCCGGTGGCGGTTATAACCGCAAAGACGGCGCAGGGTATCGCGGATACCAATGCGGTAAAGCACATATATGAAGAATATGCGCAAAAATTCGGCACTGATAAACCTTTTTTAGAGCAATTCACAACCTTCTGCAAAAATGCGCTGCGCGGCGATCTGGGTCTTTCCTTTAGCCAGTATCCCCGTGCCGTTTCAGATATAATAAGCGACGCTATCTGGTGGACGATAGCGCTTCAATTCCCCGCAATAATAGTAGGCTGGCTGATAGGCAATATACTCGGCGCGCTCGCGGCATATATCCGCAAGGGCTTCGATAAAGTGCTTATGCCGCTGAGCCTTCTTATAAGCAGCCTGCCGGCGTTTGGCATGGCGGTGATAATGCTGGTGATATTCGGCATCAGCCTAAAAGTGGCGCCTACCTCCGGAGGTTATGGCTTTGATCTTATACCCAATGCCTCATGGAAATTCGTACAGTCCGTAATAGAGCATTATCAGCTTCCCTTCTGGTCAATAGTGCTAATAGCGATAGGCGGCCAGGCGGTGGGCATGCGTTCGATGTCTATATATGAATTAAATGCGGACTATGTTAAATACAGCCGCTTCCTTGGCATAAAGGATTCAAAGATAGTGGGCTATGTTTTCCGCAACGCGATGCTCCCGCAGATAACCGGCCTTGCAATGAGCATAGGCACGATGGTTGGCGGCGCCTTGGTAGCGGAAATCATATTCAGCTATCCGGGGCTTGGCACCACGATATATCAATCGGTCACCATGTCCGACTATCCGCTCTTATCGGGCACGACGCTCATTATCACGGTAATGGTGCTCATTGCAACTCTCGCAATAGATATTGTCTATGGCTTCATTGACCCGCGCGTTAAAGCCGCGCAGCTAGACTAGAAGGGAGGCAGAGATATGAAGCATACAACTAAACTAAGCTCTCCCAAGAACATAGTTTGGCAGATAATAGCCATAATTGCCGCCGTGCTTTTAGGCATGCTTTTTGGCGGGGTAGTCGCTGGCATAATCGCGCTCCTGCTCATAGAGCTTGCGCTGTTGGTGGTGCGTATGTATAAGAAAAAAGGCACGGTGTATCAGGTGTTTCATTCGGGCAAATTTATGCTGGGCTTTGTGATAATGGCGGTGCTGCTGCTAACAATGGCCATATATCCGCTCATAGATCCCGGCAATCCGCTCGAAATGATAGGCCTCGGCTCATTTTTAGAGCCCGGCACTTATGTTAATCTGTATGACAGTCTCGATACCGATACTGAGACGCTAAAGCTTCCCGGCGCGGCGGACAGGCGCATTGCGAGCATGCTCGATGATGGGGACAGAATCTCCATGCTTGAATACCTCACCGCTGTTGGCGTGCCGGAGGAAAATATAGACCTTGAGGATACGGACGCTCTGCTCAAGCTTTGGAATGAAACATACAGTCCCGATGTTAAGCCGCAGGGCATGACGCTTGCAAAACGCAAGTATTATAAACGCCTCAACGAATCGCTCCAGAGCGCAAAACGCACCGATACCGTGAGCATAGCCAATGAAAACGCCGAAACGAACGAGCTTGAGGTGATCAAAAAGGTTGCTGATACGGATTATGTTAATATAAACGATGTTGCAAACGTTAAAAATCTGCCCCTTGGCACGGATAACTTCGGCCGTGATACGCTAAAGGAGCTCGTCTCCGCTATGGGCACGAGCATAGTAATAGGTCTTGTCGCGGGCGCGATAGCCACGTTCATAGGTCTTACGCTTGGACTTTTGGCAGGCTATGTGGGCGGCGTGGTGGACGATATAATTATGTTCGTCACAAATATTTTCACGGTTATCCCATCGTTCGTGCTGCTGCTGCTCATATCCTATAGCGTAGGTCAGGATAAGCGCGGCGCTATGACGGTAGCGCTTGTAATCGGCCTAACGAGCTGGGTTTGGACCACTCGTTCGGTGCGCTCGCAGGTTATATCGCTTAGAAACCGCGATCATGTGAATCTGTCGAAGCTTTCGGGTCATAGCCTCGTGCGCATAATTCTCACGGACATATTGCCCTATATAGCCTCGTATGTGGTTATGGCGTTCATACTTCAGATAAGCAGCGCCATACTTGCCGAAGCTCAGCTTTCAATGCTCGGCCTTGGGCCAAAGACCACCGAGGTGCCAACGCTCGGCCTTATGATGAACTGGGCGATGCTTTACGCCGCGCATCTTAACGGCTCATGGTGGGCATATTTCCCGGTGCTCGTGGTTATAGCCCTCATATCGTTCTCGCTGAACCTTATGAATACGGGTCTTGACCAGGTCTTTAACCCCACGCTTAGAGATTAGGAGGTGAGCAACATGGCAAAAACAATGCTTGAAGTAAAGGAACTCACCACAAAATATGTCACTCGCTTTCATGAGGACATATACGCTGTGGATCATGTGTCGCTCAAGATAGAGGAGGGCAAGTCCCTTGGCATAGCGGGCGAATCGGGCTGCGGCAAGTCGACCTTGGCGCTGAGCCTCATGGGCTATTATTTCGCCCCGCTGCACTATACGAGCGGCGATATAATAATCGATGGAAAAAATATATCCGGCATGAAGCCGGACGACGTGAGAAAAACCATACTCGGCTCCGAAATAGCCTATATCCCGCAGGCCGCCATGAACGCGCTAAACCCCACGCAGAAGATTATCCGCTTCGTTGAGGACGTTATCCGCGCGCACGACCCAAAGGCCACCAAAAAGGATATATACGATAAGGCGAGGGAGCGCTTTGAAATTCTCGGCCTCCCTGCGGACGTGCTCCAAAAGCACGCTGTTGAGCTTTCGGGCGGCATGAAGCAAAGAACGGTTATCGCCGTTTCAACGATATTGTGCCCCAAGGTGCTAATAGCCGACGAACCCTCCAGCGCGCTCGACGTTACGAGCCAAAAGATGGTTATAAAAATGATGAAGGATCTCATGAATAAGGGCTATATAAAGTCCATGATATTCATAACTCATGAGCTTCCGCTGCTTTATAACGTTACGGACGACATAATGGTAATGTACGCCGGTCAGATAGTTGAGCACGGCACAGCCGAGGAAATGGTGTTCGATCCGCTGCATCCGTATTCAAGAGGGCTTATGGGCTCTATACTCGTGCCCGAGGAAGGCACGCGCGACGTTAAGCTCACCGCCATACCTGGCACGCCGCCAAACCTTAAAAATCCACCGGAGGGCTGCCGCTTCGCGGAGCGCTGCAAGTATGCTCGCCCTGAGTGCAAGGTGTATAAGGTGAATGTAAGGAAATTTGGCGAAAACGATTCTCGCGGCTATCGCTGCATGCTGAGTGAAACTGAGCTGAGGGAGGCGCATAAAGATGAGTGAAAAAGCAATACGTCCGGATTTCTGCGATAAGGCGCTGTGCCTTTCTGGCACGGGCGTGACAAAAATATTCGGCGCGGGCAAAAAGACCACGGTAGCTGTGGATCATGTGGATTTTCAATTCCATGAAGGCGAATTTGTGTCGATAGTGGGCGAGTCGGGCAGCGGCAAAACTACGCTCGCAAAAATGCTGCTTGGGCTTATAAATGTCACCGAGGGCGAAATATGCTTTCAGGGGAAAAAGCGCAAGATAGACACCCATAGGGAACGTCAGGAATATTGGAAGGATATTCAGGCCATATTCCAGGACCCATTTAGCTCCTATAATGTGTTCCACAAGATAGACGCCGTGCTGCTAGACTGCATAAATATGCGCGGCGGCAGGCATTTGCCCATGGAGAAAAAAATCGAAATGATGACCGAGGCGTGCTCGTTCGTCAACCTAAAGTTCGCGGAGCTCACCAATAAGTATCCCTTCGAGCTTTCCGGCGGCCAGATGCAGCGCCTTATGATAGCGCGCATATTCCTGCTAAAGCCAAAAATACTGCTTGCGGACGAACCGACCAGCATGATAGACGCCTGCTCGCGCGCGACTATACTGGATATGCTCATGCAGTTAAGAAATGAAATAGGCATGACCATAATTTTTATCACGCACGACATAGGGCTTGCTTATTATATTTCCGATTCCGTTTATATAATGGAGCATGGCAAATTTGTTGAAAACGGCTGCGCGGACGATGTGATACTAAATCCCAAAGCCGCGTATACCAAGCGCCTTATAAGCGACGTTCCCAAGATACACGAGGAATGGGATTTAAGCACCGTGGGCTGAGCGCGCGGCACGTCAAAACCCGTTGCGGCGGATTTTGCCGCCCCCTGCGCCTTCTCTCCCCTTACGTGCGGATATTACACGCCCGCCGCGTTTTCCCACGCCCCTGTGCGTGCGGATATTATCCGCCCGCCGGGGTACGTCCCCCAATAACCAACGAAAGGACTCCATCAATGGATATTAAAGCTTTAATCGCTCAAATGACGCTCGAGGAAAAAGCGTCGCTGCTTTCGGGTCTTGACTTCTGGCACACAAAGCCCGTGGAGCGCCTGAATATTCCCTCCGTAATGGTAAGCGACGGCCCTCACGGCCTTCGCAAGCAGGATATGGCGGCCGACCACGCCGGCATAAACGATTCGATAAAGGCGGTCTGCTTCCCGGCAGGCTGCGCATCCGCATCAAGCTTCGACCGCGACCTTTTAAAGCGTCTTGGCGAGGCGATAGGCGAAGCCTGCCAGCATGAAGCCCTGAGCGTTATTCTCGGCCCCGCCGTGAACATAAAGCGCTCGCCGCTGTGCGGAAGAAATTTTGAGTATTACAGCGAGGATCCGTATCTCGCGGGCGATATGGCCGCAAGCTTCATTGAAGGCGTGCAGAGCAAAAACGTGGGCACGAGCATGAAGCATTATGCAGCCAACAATCAGGAGTGCCGCCGCATGAGCGTTTCAACCGAGGCGGACGAGCGCACGCTGCGCGAAATATACCTCCCCGCTTTTGAGCACGCCGTAAAAAAGGCTCAGCCGTGGACGATAATGAATTCATATAATCGCATAAACGGCGAGTATGTTGGCGAAAGCCGCAAATATCTCACGGAAATTCTGCGCGAGGAATGGGGCTTTGAGGGGCTTGTCGTGTCCGACTGGGGCGCTGTGAACGACAGAGTCGCCGCCGTGCGCGCGGGACTCGATCTTGAAATGCCCGCGAGCATGGGCATAAACGATAAAAAGGTCGTAGCTGCTGTAAAGGAAGGCGCCTTAGCCGAGGCTGATGTTGACCTCGCCTGCGAGCGCGTACTCGCCCTCGTATATAAATTCATTGAAAACGCCAAGCCCGATACGGCGTGGGAGCTTGAGGCGCAGCACGCGCTTGCGTGCGACATGGCGGCGGAGTGCGCGGTGCTTTTAAAGAATAAAAACGGCCTGCTTCCGCTAAATAAGGCTGATAAGGTGGCGCTTATAGGCGAGTTTGCCCAGAAGCCGCGCTATCAGGGCGGCGGCAGC
>CAZZNN010000019.1:0-17831 GCA_964655605.1 uncultured Oscillospiraceae bacterium | reverse complement strand
CCGGATTATAAGTCAAGGGCGCGGCCCTTGACAATCCCGGGGTTTATCGACAGTCAGGTATGAAAGACTTCGTCTTTCATACCCGGTTTTGAGGCTTTATCCGCCGAGTGCGGCGGATATTTTGCTGACGCAAAACCACTCACAATTCCGATGAAAGGATGCTTTCGTAAACGAAAGCTATGGTCATAAGTATGAACAATCCTTATAAGGTCCTCGGCGTGAGGGAGGATGCTTCACAGGAGGAAATACGCGCCGCGTATTTAAACTTGGTAAAGAAATACCACCCGGACAAATATGTCGATTCCGACCTTAAAGAAGTGGCAAACGAAAAGCTGGTTGAGATCAACGAGGCTTACGAGCTGCTTACAAAGCGCGCCTCGTCAAACAGAGCCAACAGCGGCACATATACCAATTACGGCGGCTACAGCGGTCAGGGCGGTTCTTATTCAGGCCCCAATGCGCAGGAATTCGCTCAGGCGCGTACATTTATCAATCAAAATAATTTGCAGGCTGCAAAAACTATATTGGACGGCATCCAAACCAGAAATGCAGAGTGGTATTATTTATATGGAATAATTTATTTAAGACAGGGTTGGTATGATAAGGCCAACGAATTCTTTACTCGCGCATACACTCAAGAGCCCGGCAATCCGGAATACGCCAATGCATATAACACTCTAAGGAGCACAGGACGTCCTTATCAGCGCAACTATCAGGGAGGACGAACATATAATAATAATTGCGGCGGCTCAGGCTGCGATTTGTGTACGGGCCTTGTTTGCGCGGATTGCTGCTGCGAATGTATGGGCGGCGACTTAATAAGCTGCTGCTAATGAGAAAAATATGAGAAAAATAACCTTAACACAAAAACTTACGCTTGGCGCAATGGTATGTGCATTAAATGTGGTGTGCTTATATGCAACATCTGTTTTTCCTTCCGGAAAACTGATGATGTATTTCCTTTCTAGCGTTTTCGTATATGCGCTTACTGTTGAGGAGGCGTATATTTCAGCCATAGTGTCATTTCTTGCTTCAAGCGCGCTTGCATTTTTTATTATTCCAAATAAATTGGTTATAATACCGTATATATGCCTGCTTGGTCACTATGGAATTTTTAAAACGTTTATTGATGGCAAGGTCAAGGACGGCATTGGCCGAATTTTGCTCAAGCTCGTATATTCAAATCTGTTCTTTGCGCTTGCCGCAGCTCTTGCGTATTATGCGTTTGAAGTTAGGCTGACGGGAATTGCGCTTACGTTGCCTATATGGCTGCTTGTAATTATAGCCGAAGTCGCACTGGTAGCTTATGATTTTTTGTATCTTATATGCGAAAAAGTGTATGAGAATAGGATTCGACGGTTTATTATTCCAAAGCGATAATCAAAGCCATGCAATAAAAACCTCCAAACAGGGAATGATATGAGATATGTTCCGCATTGGAGGGGTAAAATGAAGAATAAAAAGGGAAAGCTTAAACGCGGAGGCGCGCGAAAAACATTCAAATGGATATTGCTCGTATTTGCAGCATGTATACTGGCTTTTCTTATTTTTTTTGCGGTCAAGATACTCAGTCTTGACGCATGGCATGAATTTGAGCCTGAGAAAATAACCAATACGGCGCAAACGCTGATAATCTATGACGCGAATCAAGTTGAAGCGGCTCGATTTCACGACGCCGAGGATAGAATTGACATATCGCTTGAAAGCTTGCCGCAGCATGTGATAAACGCTTTTATTTCAGCCGAGGACGCCAGATTTTTTGAGCATATCGGCGTTGATTTCATACGCATTCTCGGTGCGGCATGGGAGGATATAAAAGCGGGAAGTTATGTTCAGGGCGCATCTACAATAAGTCAGCAGCTTATAAAGCTAACGCATCTTGACGCTCGTAAAACCATGACGCGCAAGCTTGAGGAGGCGGTGCTTGCATATCAGATGGAGCAGATTTTCAGCAAAAATCAGATACTTGAAATGTATCTAAATTATGTGTATTTCGGAAGGGGCTATTATGGCATAGAAGCTGCCGCACAAGGCTATTTCGGAAAACCAGCCGATCGGCTCACGGTCAGCGAGGCGGCTATGCTGGCAGGAATATTAAAGTCTCCAACAAACTATGCGCCGCACCTTGATTATGAAGCCTCCATTGGGCGAAGAAACAATATTATTTCACTTATGTGCGAATACGGTTATATAAGTGAAACGGAAAAGACGCAATACAGAGCCGAAGTTCCTATCATCATCGACAAAGACGAAACAGAGAACAGAAATTATTATATCGATTATGCCATGACGAGCACATGTAAGTTGCTCCAAATTGATATGGACACTTTACTTACGGGCGGATACAGGATATATACAGCATTAAATGACGAATTGCAGAATTATTGCCAAAGCATGTTCGACGACGAGACGCTGTTTCCTCAAAGCGACTGCCAGGGAGCGCTTGCGGTGACCGATACTAAAAGCGGATTGGTTATCGCTATGCTTGGCGGCCGCGGAAACTATTCGGCCTTTGCATTTAACAGAGCTACCGACATGCGAAGGCAGCCCGGCTCTGTGATAAAGCCGATAATTTCATACGCGCCCGCGCTTGAAAGCAAAAAATATAATGCGGCGACAATGATACTTGATGAAAAGACCACCTTTGCAGATTATGCGCCCAGGAACACAGCCAATAAATATAACGGCTGGGTCACGCTTAGATATGCAATTAAAAAATCATTGAATATTCCCGCCGTAAAAGTGCTCAATGATATAGGCGTAGATACGGGAATAGAGTTCGCGAAAAAATGCGGAATAAACTTTGAAAGCGATGATAGAAATCTTGCTCTTGCGCTTGGCGGATTTAAATATGGAGTAGCGCCTATGGAAATAGCGGGGGCATATACGGCATTTGCGGCAGGAGGCATATTCAGGCCGCCGGAGGTGATAGACAAAATAACGGACAAGGCCGGAAATGTGCTGTATGCGCGAGACGAAACCGGCACTCGTGTAATGAGCGAAGAAAACGCTTATATTTTAAGCGACATGTTAAAAAGCGCAATAGCGGAAGGCACAGGCCACAGACTCGGTGAATTAAACATGCCGCTTGCGGGGAAAACCGGCACAGTTGGCGATTCAACCGGAAACCGTGATGCATGGATGGCCGCCTACAGCACGGACTATGCAGCGGCGGTTTGGGTGGGGTATGATACTTCAAAAGACGGCGATGCGCTGCCTGCCGATTCAGGCGGAGGTAAATATCCGGCGCTCATATTGAAAAAGTTGTTTTCGTACTTATATTATAATGATACCCCCGATGATTTTTTGCAGCCTGCAGGGGTTGAAAAAGTGAAGCTAGACACGAAAACTATGGATACAGAGCACAGAATAGTGCGTGCAAGCGCGCTTACGCCATCACAATATCAATTTGAAGAAGTATTTGCGCGCGGAAGCGCTCCGGAAGCGGAAAGCGAATACTGGGTAGTGCCTGTGCCGGCACAAAACTTTAGGCTTTCGCTCAGCGGCGCAGCCCCGGCTATATCATTCAAAACTCGGCAGGCTTTTGTGCAATACAAGTTATTCAGAGAAGATAGCTTTGGTGGGATAGAATTCATAAAAAAATGGAGCAACAGCGCTAACGTTACATTGCAGTATACAGATAATACCGCGGAGCCTGGGGAAACATACAGATATTTTGTTGTTCCCGCTCATTCGGAGCTTAAAATAAACGGTAAGCAAATAAATGGGCCAACTACCGCCAAGCTTGAAATAACGGTCCCTGAGTATACAAGCTTGCCTAACGACTCGTCGTCTGAAATAATAGTGCAAAGAGCAACAGGGAGCAACGGATAATTCTTAAAATGTGGAAATTATTACACTATGCGCTTGACGCTTTTGCATAAAAACAGTAAAATAAATATATAAATGCAAATTCGTATTAAGGAGAGCGTGACGGAATGGAATTGAAACGTATTGCTGAAGAAATGCAGCCAAAATCAATGGCTGCGAGAGATTGGGTGTTTCAGGTCATTCGTACCGCGATAGTTCGCGGCGTACTGCCGGGAGACATGCCGCTTAGACAGGATGAAATATCATCCGCGCTCAGCGTTAGCCATATACCGGTACGAGAAGCGTTTCGTCAGCTCGAAGCGCAGGGGCTCGTTCGTATATATCCCAATAGGGGCGCTGTTGTTACAAAGCTTAGCCGTCATGAGATGGCAAACGTTATGGACACACGCATACTCCTTGAGATTGGCGCTATCAGGACGGCCGTTCCCATAATGACAGATAAAGATATTGCTATCGCTTTTGAATGTCTTGAACAATTTGAAGAAGAAAAAGTAATCGAAAAATACGACCAAATAAATCTCAAACTGCACTTTGCGCTGTATGAACCAGCCAATAATCAGGTATTGCTTTCGTTGATAGACCAGCTGCACGCAAATGTTGATAGGTATATTCACCCGCTTTGCACCGAGGATATGAAAGAAGAAATCAAATCCATAGAGGAGCACAGAAACCTTATTCTTGCCTGCCAAAAGAAGGATACCGAGCTTGCAACAGCCTTGCTTCGCACCCATCTTGAAAGCACCAAGCAGTTGCTGCTTAAATCCCCCTTGCTTTCATAAGCGGAGCCAAGCGAGTTAAATTGACTTTATTAAGAAAACATAGAGGATACCGCAATGGGTGAAACGGCATATTCAGCAGCCGCAAGCTTATTGCGGTATTACTATTTGGCTTTAACTTGCACATTAGCGTGTTTTATCGCAGTATATGGGTCAATATCAAACAGGCGATATGCTCAGGCGGTTCGCATGATTGAAAATGAGGACACGCAAGCTGCGCCTAAAAACGCTAAATGCATCATTGGATTTATTATACTTGAAATTTTGACGGCCAGTTTGTTTGGATTGGTCATATTTAAAAATGAAAGCTTTGACGTGAAAGCGTTTATATTCGGACTAATCGTAATGGCGATTCATTTATTCGTGTTCATTGCTCTGTCATTGCTATCGCAAAAATTCAACTATCCGTTTATGCTTATTGTTGCATTGCTTTTATCAATAGGGCTTGCAATACAATATAGAATGTCGCCTGAAACCGCATTTAGGCAGCTAGTGTTCACTTGCATAGGCGGCATAGGCATGTTTCTCGTGCTGTTTTTATTCAAGTTTCCAAGATTGATGCGATTTACAAGCTATCTTGTGGGTCTAGCGAGCATAGCTCTGCTCGTTGCGCTTTTATTCTTTGGCAAAGAATCCGGAGGCGCAAAAAACTGGATCTCTTTGGGCGGAATACTCTTTCAGCCGTCTGAATTTGTGAAGGTGGCGTTTGTTTTCGTGCTGGCAAATGCGTTCACGGAAAGAACAGAGTTAAAAAAACTGACGATGCCAATATTATTTGTTATCGCGGTGGCTGCTCTGCTGGTTTTGCAAAAAGACCTTGGCGCGGCGATGCTCATTCTTGTATCGGCAATAGTGATGTATTATGCTGCCAGCGGAGACATAAAGGGCGTTTTCAAGGGAATGCTGCTTGGCGGTATAGGCGCTGTGGCAAGCTATTTTGCTTTTGACCATGTTAAGGTTCGCGTAAAGGTATGGCTTGATCCGTGGGCAACATACGCAACAAGCGGCTATCAGATAGCTCAGGGACTCATGGCAATAGCGTCCGGCGGTCTGTTTGGCATGGGGTTTGGGCTAGGGTCGCCCAAGAATATTCCTGCATATCATACAGATTATGTTTTTGCGGTAATTTGCGAAGAATTTGGCATTGTATTTGGCATCGCAATAATAGCATTGTATTTGCTTCTTTTTTTAAGCGGAATAAAAGTGGCGCTTAATTCTTCAGACGTTTTTTCTTCCCTTGTGGCGTTTGGCGCTTCGGCCATGCTGGCGTTTCAAAGCTTTATAATTATTGCGGGTGTTATAAAGCTTATTCCGCTCACAGGAATAACGCTTCCGTTTATCAGTTATGGAGGCAGCTCAATTATCGCCTCGCTCTTGTTTGCAGGCATAATCGAAGGAATTTCAGCAAACAACATGCGCAAGCTTGAAGAAGAACGCGCAGCTTTGGCAGAACGCCTTGAACGTGAAGCGCAAGAGCAGGCTGAGGAGGCGCAGCAATGAAGAAAACACGATATATCAAAGTCATCACGATTCTGTTCGTATTCATGTTTGCCGCACTCGCAGCGTATCTAATTTATATCGTCGATGAATACGGCAACCGGTGGTTCTCAAGCCCATACAACACAAGGGTGACCGATAAGCGCGACAGTGTATACGCAGGGAAAATACTAGATAGAAAAGGCGAAATATTAGCTTATACCGATGAAAACGGGAAAAGGCAATATGCTTCAAACGCCGCAATAAGGTTAGCGGTTTCCCATGTTATAGGCGATGCTCGTGGGCAGACGCTTGGCGTTGAAGCCATGTTTGCAAAAACCTTGTTAGGCTTTGACAACAGCGCCGCAATCATTTCGCAACAGAAAAAAACGGGCTCGGACGTGACCCTGAGCTTGGACGCCTCGCTTTGTGTTAAGGCGGCAAGTCTATTGGGCGAGCACGACGGCGCGATAGTGCTCATGAATTATAAAACCGGTGAAATACTTTCAATGGTATCCAGGCCCGATTTTGATAATGCAAAGATAGACGATTACCTTTCAGGCAAATATGAATATGTGGACTCCGCCTTGGTGAATAGAGCCACCATGGGCAGATATACGCCCGGCTCGACATTTAAGCTTGTGACGTTAGTGGCGGCGCTCAGATATTTACCAAATGTGACCGAACGTGAGTTTTCATGTGAAGGGCCTTTGATGTTCGACTCAAAATCCGGTTCACTATTGAATGTTGAGGGTGGCAATACCGCATTTTTAAAAGATTTTGAGGAAAAATATCACGGCAAACTGACGCTAAAGGAAGCATTTGCCCATTCATGCAATAATACGTTTGCAAAGCTGGCGCTTGAGCTTGGGCCAAATAAGCTTATGGAAATATCCAATGAGCTGTATTTTAACAAAGAGTTTGTGTTTAAAGAGCTCGTAGCCTATACAGGCGTCTATACATTGCCAACGACCGATTTCGAGCTCGCATGGAGCGGAGTGGGCCAATATAAAGATATTATTACGCCAATGCATGCCTGCCTAATAGCGGCGGCCATTGCAAACGATGGAATTATGCCTGAACCGCGACTGTCCAAGCCCGCTCAGGACGGCATGGCGGAAGTGTACGCGGAATTATTCAAGGGTAACGAATGTGAAATAATAAAAGAGTATATGCTTGCCGCCGTTGAATACGGCACGGCTAAAAAGGCCGGGGTTGAGGGCTACAAGGTCTGCGGAAAAACCGGAACGGCAGAGGTATCCTCAAACAAGAATATATTGCCGCACTCGTGGTTCTTTGGCTTTATTGATGATGAAACGCATCCGTATGCGATATGCGTAGTGGTTGAAAACGCCGGAGGCGGCGGAGCCGTGGCCGCGCCGATAGCGGGGGAGCTTTTAAAATACGCTATAGCTCCGGCAGATTAGTGTAATACGCGAGCATTAAATCTACCATCAGATCATAGCTTTTAACTCCTGAACTCTGCATATTGGATTTTAAATAATTATCATTGATTTTTGTTGCGGTTTCACGCACCGGGCTTTCAAACGATTTCCAGTATGCGTTATAATCTTTTATATCTCGCAGCATAGCGTCGCTGTATCTTGCAATTAACCGTGCATAGGCGGTTCTGTCGTATGAGCTCAATTCATTTGAGCAGGTAATGAGCGCAAGCATTATTCCCGAATAGCGAATCTCATAATCATCGGAAGCCATGCACGCGAGAAATGCTATGAAATTCGCCTCGTCCTCGCGGGCAAACCCTAAATAATGCGCCATTTCATGCGCGGCGGAGGAGGGGAGAAGCAAGGCCGGCTGATCCACATTGACGTTAGGTTCCGCTGTAAACGGAACATATATGCCCGCTATCCCAGCGGCGGATAAACCGCGCGAATAGATCACAGGCTTAGCCGTTGCCGCTTTTTGACGGTTAAACAGCTCGTTTTCACTTCCTAATGCTATATAAGCCTCGGGTAATTTATTAAAGCATGACTCAGTTCCGTTAGAGAGCATAAACACGCCATTCTCATCCTCATGAAGATATGGGCGTATTTCGTCTGCCTTGGCAGCAAGCTGTATGCAAAGGCGCTCTAATGCTTTTACAGGATGAAATTTTTTAGGTATATCCATCAGCTCATACAGGCTTGGTCTTGAGTAATTGAAGCCCCATATAACATAAAATGCATTAAGCATAGCCCCCGCGATTATTATAAGCGTTATAAGCCCTGATATAAAGCGAACGAGCTTTATCCTTCGCATAGCCAATAAAATCGTAGGGACCACGGTAATCAAAATTGCAAATAGAACAAGCGCATATAGTAACAACTCGCATACAGAAAAACCGAAAAGTCCTGTAAAAGAGCTTATAGCAGCACTAATTGCAGGGTATACGGCGCTTGAATATATTCGTTCTATCCCGTTTGGGTCTATGGCCGCAATGCGCGGCATGAGCAAGCCAAGCGGAATGAGCAAAAGCCACGGCAGCCTTAGAAGCTGCTTTTTCCAATCGCTGTTTATTATGATCCTTTTAGCCTCATTCATGGCGATTATTATAGCATAAAACAAAAATGCATATTGTAAAATGTTTATGGCATATCTGGCGCATATTTATCTATCAAGGCTTTCACCCATGCTTCGCTTGGAGACTCAATGAATGTCGTTACGCCGAGCGTACTGTCCTGTGATTTGGCGAACATATAAATATTCGGTCCATTCCGGACGTGATCTTCATAAAGCTGCACATAAAATATGCAGCATGGGATATAGCCTTCTTTATAAGCGATTAAGGTTACGTTTCCATAAGGCTGTAAAGTAATTTTGTTTAGAATAGCTTCCATATCAAGCGGCACGCCGTAAGCGCGTACGCGTCCGAGCCCGTCGCTCATATATGTCTGACCGCTTTGCGGCAGCACAATGTACGCGTCTTTTATAGGCGCGGACGTTACGGCGTCGTATACGCAAATATCCATGTGCCCGTAACGCTTTATTCCGCTTGTGAATATCGCGGTTACGGCGGCGGTCACAGCTAATGCCATGAGTAAAACAGCAATTATTTTCCGCATGTTGCCTCGCATGAAAGGTTTTGTATATCATATTCGTTAAATTGTGGTATAATCATACAGACTTATTTTAGGAGGCGAATATATGAACAGGTATGATGATAAAACATGGTGCGAAAGCATGCGTATCAGAGTTGATTACAATAACATGATGAGCGAATATGTTGGCGGGCGCGGAATACACACTCGCGAACTCGCCGCTCAAGCAGAGCTTTATCGTGAAGCCGCAAAGCGCATGAAAGAGAATCGGAGCAGCATGAAATGGCGCGAGCTTCCATATAATCAGCAGGACATAACCACAGAAATAAAGGAATGCGCCAAGGAAATACGCAAAGATTACGAAAATTTCGTTGTGCTCGGCATAGGCGGCAGCGCGTTAGGCCCCATAGCAGTACAGCAGGCGCTTTCACATCTTAGGTATAACGACCTTCCATCAAGCAAACGCAATGGTCCGAAGCTTTACGTTGAAGATAATGTTGACCCGGAGAGAATGGCTTCGCTGATGGACGTTATAGATATTGATAAAACGATGTTTAACGTTATAACTAAGTCCGGCAGCACATCTGAAACGATGTCTCAGCTTTTATTTATAACCGCTCAACTCAAAGCGAAGCTTGGAGATAATTGGCGCAAGCATATTATCGCCACGACAGATGAAAATAAGGGCAATTTGATAAAGATAGCAAAAGCCAATAATCTGCCGACTTTCTTTGTGCCGGACGGCGTGGGCGGCAGGTTCAGCGAGCTGTGCCCTGTCGGCCTGCTTGCAGCGGCAGTATGCGGAATCGATATAGACGAGCTCCTTGCCGGCGCAAAATATATGGACGGGCGCTGCGCGGAGGACGACATTTTTAGCAATCCCGCATACATGCTCGCTGCGCTTGAGATGCTTGCTGTAAAAAAGGGCTGCAATATAGGCGTGCTTATGCCTTATGCCGATTCGCTCAAATTCATGGCCGATTGGTATGCGCAGCTTTGGGCGGAATCTCTCGGCAAAACACATAATCGTCAGGGCAATGTAGTACACGCCGGCCAAACTCCCGTAAAATCGCTCGGCGTAACCGATCAGCATTCACAGGTTCAGCTATATACGCAAGGTCCTTTTGACAAGGTGATAACCTTCCTTGGTGTTGACAGATACAGGTGCGAAGTAAGCATACCTCACGGCTATGATGAAATACCGGACGTTGCTTTCCTTGGCGGACACAGCTTTAATGAATTGATTAAGTCCGAGCAGCTTGCAACCGAGTATGCGATTACGAAAAGCGGTCACATGAACAAGACAATAACGCTTCCAGAGGTGAACGCCTTCACATTAGGCCAGCTTATATGCCTGTTTGAACTGCAAACGGCGTTCGCCGGAGAGCTCCTCGATATAAACGCTTTTGACCAGCCCGGCGTTGAGGAAGGCAAGAACGCAACCTATGCGTTGCTCGGCAAAAACGGCTTCGATGAAAAGAGGCGGGAGCTTGCCGCGCGACCGAAAAAATCCGCAGCATACATAGTAAAATAGATGTTGCCGGTTTGTTAAATAAAGCAAAAGTGCTGACAGACACGCGCAAAAGTAATAAAATCAATATGGATAATTGATAAGGAGCATTTACGCTGATGAAACGTATGCTATGCTTCGTGTTGTGTCTGTCGGCGCTGTTATTTATCGGCTGCGGCTCACAACCCGTTGCCGAAATAAGCAAAACAGCAGAGCCCAAAGCCTCAAGCACCGATTTCCCCTTGGCCGAGCAAATAAACGATGACTCCGGCATTTTAGGGTTCAATGCTTTAGGCCTTATAATAAACGACGATGGAGAAATGAGTTCATACATGACCATGTATGGTTTTCTGCATTCCACCGAATACTTGGGTATGCCCACAAGGGTCTACAGAGCGAAAAATGGAGCCAACACGGCGGCAGCCGTTGAAATCGCATATAACGACGGAATGAGCGGAATATGTTTAGTAAACAAAGACGGCGTAAATGACAGCGCTGTGAAGCGCGCAGCCGAATTAGGCATGAAGGTTGTCGTGCCATACGATATATGCGCTATCCAAACTCAAAATGTGATTAACGTGGTAGCTGACGATGCGGACTATTATGACGAGCTAGCCCGCGGAATAGCAGAGCGCATGACGGAGCGCAGCCTAAAATCCGGCAGAATACTCGTATATGGCCGAAATACTCAAAAAATTGCTCAGGATTTTCAAAATTCCATAATGCAATCATATCCGCAGTTCATTGTGGTTGGGTTTGATCGCACGGCAATAGCGTATGATGAAGCAGTTGATGAGCTGGCTCAATTTGTAGTTGAAAACAGAGATATTAAGGGCATGTATGTGGTAGATACGGACGCCGCCGACATTGCAGTAAAGGCGAGGGAAAAAGCGCAGACTATTTTTAAATCGCTTGGCTCAACGCCTACGCCAAAGCCCACGCCCACTCCTGCGCCTACACAAACGCCAACGAATCTAAATCCTCTGGCAACGCCTGAGTATACGCCAAACCCTGCGCTGCTTAAAAACATATCAATAACTCTGTTCTGCTGCGGCTTAAGCGATGAGAACCTTGCGCTGTTTGACGACAACGACATCTATGCGCTTTGCATAGAGCCATATTATGAAACAGCGGCGCAGGCTGCCATACTGCTTGCTAAAATGGTTGGCGGAGAAGATGTGCCAGAGCTTACAAAGGTCAATAGACCAATAGTTTATGGGGATACGATAGAAAAGTATATGGCCATATACGATCAGGTAAACAGCGCTTTTAATCTGGAATAGGGTAAGAAATTTGATAGATAAAAAACTGCTCAAACACATAGACTGGTTCACAATATTGCTTGTTTTCGCGCTTGTGGGGATAGGCCTTATTAGTCTTGCAAGCATTATGGCGTCTCCATTTGACGGTGAGGAAAGTTCGATAAGCGATTATATGGCAAAGCTCAACCTCCAATATGTTAAAAAGCAGATTGTCAATTTTCTAGTCGGCCTGGCGGCGTTTATAATTGTGATCATCTTTGACTATCAGCTATTCAAGCCTGTAATCAAGTTTTTATATGCCGGCAACGTAGCAGTGCTGTTGATTCTCTTCGCGGTTGAAAAGACGAGGGGTATTCAGGGTTGGCTGGTATTTGAGCAGATAGACAGGGCGATTCAGCCCGGGGAGCTATGTAAAATCTGCATAATTGTTGCGCTCGCCAAAATAGTATCCGAAGATATGGAGCGCAATCAGGGCAGGGTACGCTCTTTCATAGCGGTGGCAAAGGCGCTCGCGGTTTGCGCCGTTCCAACGGTGCTTGTAATGCTTCAGCCAGACTTTGGCACAGCGTTTGTGTATATCTGCATATTTATCTTGATGCTCTTTATCGCGCGCATACCTTGGGGCTATGTTGGCGCAGCCGCGGCCGCCGCTGCCGTAGCGCTGCCGCTTGGCTACTTTTATGTGATAAGCGATTCGCAGCGTTGGAGAATAAAGGTATTCCTGAATCCGGAGTTAGATACTCAAAACTATGGTTACAATGTAAAGCAATCAAAGATTGCTATAGGCTCCGGCCAAATGTTCGGCAAGGGGTATTTCAGCGAAGGCACGCTTGCGCAGCTTAGATTCGTGCCGGAACGCCACACGGATTTCGTTTTCGCCGGTATAGTTGAGGGGCTGGGCTTTGTTGGCGGAACCATACTTATTGTGCTGTATTTTGCTTTGATTTTCAGGTGGCTGTATATTGCGATAAAAGCAAAGGACGCCTTTGGCTCCTGCCTGGTTGTTGGCGTTATGGGCATGCTTTTAGCGCACGTATTTGAAAATGTTGGCATGACAATAGGCCTTATGCCTGTTACCGGCATACCGCTTCCATTTGTAAGCTACGGGGGCTCTAATCTTTTAACAAATATGTTAGGCGTTGGCATAGTGGAAAATGTATGGATGCGACGACCGACAAAAAAATAGCTTTATATGGTAATTAAAGGCTTCGTCGCATACAATTAAGCGTCGAAGCTTTTTTATGAAAGGAATGTTGTCAGTGCGTTCAACAAGGCTTATATTTTCATCATGCGAAAAAACCTGTGAAAAAGGAACATTGAAAAAGCGCGTTGTAAGCGCCGCGTCTATGCTTATAAAAACGGGATTATGCGTGGGCGCATGCGCTATTGTGCTCATGTCGGCGCAGAATGAAAAGAATGAACTTGCCATGCTCGCTCAGGCGCAAGCAGATTCAGAAGAAAGCGAAGACCTGGGCAAACTAAAGTTCGTATCATTGCCAGGAATTATCAGCGTGTATGCGCCGTCTGAAAAGCTTCAAACACCGCTTGCAAATGCGACGGTGGAGTTTGGCGACAGCTATGCGGTGTTTACAGCAAAGGCCGATCAGGAGATATTCTCTATGATTTCTGGCAATGTACGCTATATATCAGAGGATTCAAAGCTTGGCGGGTTATGCGTTAGCATTATATCGCCAGCTGATGATACCGAGCTTATTTTTAGCGGTTTAAACAACTGTATGCTTGAGGAAGGGCAGCGCGTGCTTCAGGGAGACAGCATAGGCGCTGCACTAGAGGCGGAGGAAGTGTTTGTACGCTTACTAAAAGGCGGCCGTCCTGTTGATTTAGAATATATCGGTGCGGCATAATGCTTGATCTATTTACCATTGGAATGACGAAAATAAAAAGCAGCGCGGCAGTGCTGCTTTTGCCTTTATGCGTGCTCCTTTGCGGAAAAGGAGCACAAGTGCTTATAACCGCGGCGGCGCTGGTGATGCACGAGATTGCGCATACGCTTATGCTAAAGGCATTGGGGTATAGCATTGATTGCATTGAATTGCAGCCCTTTGGCTTTGTTGCGCGGTTATCCGAGCCATACTATAATTCTTTTGACGAGCTGCTTGTGGCCGCAACAGGCCCTATTGCAAGTATGGTGCTTGGATTGATAACCATTGCGATGGTCGCTTCAAAGGAGGAAGCTCAATATGCTCAATTATTTGGAAACATCAGCGTTACCATCGGGATTATGAATTTGCTGCCCGCATATCCGCTTGACGGCGGCAAACTGCTTCTATGTACGCTCGACATATTTATGGGCGCTCAGAAAGCAAAACGCCTGACCATATATATCGGAATAATCATTGCTTTTGTTTTTTGCTCTCTTACAATATATTTGCTATTCATTGATATGCGCGCATTGCTGTACACGGTAATTTTCCTGTTGCTGCTTTTGGCAGCGATAAGAGAAAAAAGAGGGCTTGAAATTGCAAACGCAAGAAAACTGGCGCTAAAACAAAGCCGTTTCAGACGTGGCAATATTTTACGCGTTCAACATGTGGCGATAAATGAAAACTGTTCAGTTTTACAAGCGGCCAGGCACCTTGATGGCGGCAGATATACTATATTTACCGTACTTGACGATGACATGAACATAGTCAGCACAATTTCTGAAAATGAGTTTATGCGCATGGCTCCGGACAGACCAACCTTGAAATCATAGTTAAGTATATTTGACCTCGCTGGCTTATAATGATAAACTCTATATGGGAAAAGGATTTTGCAATCCTTTTCCCGTTAAATGCGTTAATCCGTTGGAGGTTGCTTTGAATATAGACAATTTGCTAAAGCAGGTGGAAAAGCCTGCCAGATATACGGGCGGCGAGCTAAATATAACTACAAAAACAGATGCGTCGCTCCGTTTCGCTTTATGTTTCCCGGACGTTTACGAGGTGGGAATGTCTCACCTTGGTTCAAGAATATTATACAACATAATCAATAAATCTCTCGATATGATATGCGAGCGCGCCTATTGCCCGTGGCCGGATATGGAAAGCACGCTGCGTTCAAACGGCATAAAGCTGTTTTCACTGGAAAACAAGCGTCCGCTTGACGAATTTGATATAGTGGGTTTTTCTTTGCTATATGAAATGTGTTATACAAATATTCTCACAATGCTGGATTTGGCCGGAATAGAACGCCGCGCGTCACTTCGCGGCGAGGATGCGCCGCTTGTTATTTGCGGCGGCCCGTGCGTATGCAATGCGGAACCCATAGCCGATTTTTTTGACGCCGTTCTAATTGGCGACGGCGAGGAAATGATACTTGATGTGTCTTATGCGGTGCTTGAGGCAAAGAGATTAAATAAATCCAAGCGCGAGCTGCTAGAGACGCTTTCAAAAATAGACGGAGTATATATACCGAGCTTTTATGAACCCGAATATGATTCAAACGGCGGTTTCACTAAGCTGAGCGCCAAATCAAACGCCGCACCTGAAAAGGTGCAACGGCGCGTCGTAAAGGATCTTGAGCACGCCGAATACCTAGGTAAGCTCGTGGTGCCTTATATGTCGATAGTTCATGACAGGGTAGCGCTGGAGGTATTCCGCGGCTGCACCCGCGGCTGTAGATTTTGCCAAGCCGGATATATATATAGGCCAGTGCGTGAGCGCACCAAGGAAACTGTGATGAAATATGCTCACGAACTTATCGCTTGCACAGGCTACGACGAAATATCGCTTTTTTCTTTAAGTACAGGCGATTACAGCGCCATACATGAGCTTGTGCCGGAAATAATAGATGAATTTACTAAGCAAAAGATTTCAATAGCGCTGCCTTCGCTAAGAATTGATTCGTTTTTAAAGAACGACTTGGAAAAAATGCAGCAAACTCGCAAAACAGGGCTCACATTTGCTCCCGAAGCAGGCACTCAGCGGCTGCGCGACGTGATAAATAAATGCGTGACCGAAGACGATCTTCTAAATACAGTGCGCGACGCATTTGAATCCGGTTGGAACGGAGTTAAGCTGTATTTTATGATAGGACTTCCCACGGAGACGGAGGAAGATATTCTTGGCATAGCGGAGCTTGCGCGCAAGGTGTCTAAGGTTTTCTATTCGATGCCTAAGGAGCAAAGGGGCAAAGGCTTGCGTTTGAACGTAAGCGCCTCGTCATTCGTGCCAAAGCCGTTTACCCCTTTCCAATGGGAACCGCAGGATACGGTTGAGCAGCTTAAAGAAAAGCAGCATTTGCTGCGCGAGGCACTAAGAGGCATTCGAGGAGTGGAATTTTCATATCACGCTCCGTATGTAAGCGAGCTTGAAGGGGTGTTTGCCCGAGGCGACAGGCGTTTGGCGGCAGTGGTTGAAAAAGCCTATGAAAATGGCGCTCGTTTTGATTCATGGGACGAATATTTCAGTTTAGAAGCGTGGAATAAGGCGTTTGAGGCATGCGGCCTCAATAAGGATATGTTTGCACACAGACGACGCGATATAGCTCAAGCTCTGCCGTGGGATCACTTGGATATGCTGGTTAAAAAGGAATATTTGGAAAACGAATATAAAAAAGCGCTCTGCGGCGACACAACTAAAGATTGCCGCAAAGGCTGCAATGGATGTTTTGGAGAGAATTATGCGAATTATTGCAAAATTTGAAAAGCTGGACGCAGTTAAATTTGTGTCCCATTTGGATGTGCAGCGTCTATTTCAGCGCACGTTCAGGCGCGCGAATATACCGTTTCAATATTCTAAAGGCTTCAATCCTCACCCTGTAATGTCGTTTGCGACGGCTCTCTCGGTGGGGTATACGAGCAACGCTGAGTGGCTTGAAATAGAAACCGTTGAGGATATTGCGCTTGATGGCTTTGTTAACAGCGTAAACGCAACGCTTCCGGACGGGTTCAGGCTCTCCGCCGCCTTTGAATGCGACGAAACGCAAAAAAAAGCGCTTACAGCGCTTATGTATGCCGCAAAATATACGGTGCGTCTTGATAATTCCGCTTGCGACGCATCACAAATCGAAACGGAGCTCAATAGGCTGCTTGAGGGCGAGATTATTGTGCTTAAAAAGACAAAGGGCGGAATGAAGGATGTGGATATGCGTCCGCTTATTCATTCTATAAAGCCCCATGTATGCGATGACGCTGTTGTTTTAGACATTATTGGCTATATAAATGCAAACGGAAGCTTGAATTTGGAGCTGGTGCTTGGAAAACTCTTTGAAGCGCTCAATAAAGAATATGATTATCATGTAAATCGCGACGAAATATATTCCGCTTCCGGCGAAGTGTTCCCGCGGCTTGAAGCGGAGGCTCAATAATGGATAAGGAAATAGTTGTAGACATAAATCCATATCAAACGCGAGTTATTCTTTTAGAGGATAATATACCATGCGAGATATATATTGAGCAGCGCGGCAAGGAACGCCTCGTAGGCAATATTTATAAAGGCCGGGTGCAAAATGTGCTGCCAGGAATGCAGGCGGCTTTTGTCGACGTTGGCCTCGATAAAAACGCTTTTCTGTATGCAGGCGATATACAGCTTGATAATCAGGAATTTGTATTTGGCGGCAATGAAAGCCCTATCAAGCAGGCGCCGGTGAACATAAAAGATATAGTTAGGCCCGGTCAGGAAATATTGGTGCAGGTGTTTAAAGAGCCCGTCGGCGTGAAGGGCGCAAGGATAACAACGCACGTTACGCTTCCCGGACATATACTTGTGCTCATGCCGGGCGTTGACTATGTTGGCGTTTCGCGCAGAATATCCGATGAAATCGAGCGTGAGCGGCTAAGAAACATTCTTGAAGAAATAAAGCCAAGCGGCATGGGCGTTATCGTCCGAACGGCCGGTAAAGGGAAGCAGGAGGATGAATTTGCGTCCGAGCTAAAATTTTTAACAAGGCTCTGGTCTAAAATAGCTAAAAAGAGCGATGTTACGCCTGCTCCGAG
>CAZZNN010000018.1:7585-18649 GCA_964655605.1 uncultured Oscillospiraceae bacterium | reverse complement strand
TCGTAGCCAAGCTCTATTGCCTTTGCAACCGCAACTCCGCTCGCCCTATCCTTTAGCGATGCGGTGGGATTTAGCCCATCGTCCTTTATATAGAGCTTTATATTAAGCTCCTCGCCAAGACTCCGCGATTTATAAAGCGGCGTGAAGCCCACCCTTAGAAACGGCGAAAAATCGCGCGGCTCAAGCGGCATAAGCGCGCTGTAGCGCCACATGCTGTTATCATGATTCTTCGCAAGCGTTTCCTTATTTAATATAGTCTTTATATAGCTATAATCGAATACGATGTCCAGTATGCCCTTTTCGCCGCAGTGAGGGCATGTCATAAGCTCAGTGTAAGGCAGCTCGGCTCCGCATACGGTGCATCGGTATCCAAGTACGTTTTTCACTTTAATCCTCCGCCTCTGCTCTTAAAAATAATTTGGTTTGCAAATATTTTTTTATCCTAGCTGTATAATACTATATATTCTTTGATTTGTACAGGGGTTTTGTTAAAAAAGCGTTCACAAATAATGGCATAAAAACAGGGCGTTTTCGGTCTGAAACACGCCATTTTGCGCCATAAGCAAGCGCATATTATCTTTTCTGGCAGTTTTCGCAGAAATACACAGCTCCCCCCATATACGGCGCCTTGGCAACGGTATGGCCGCAGCGCGGGCAGGGCGTATCCAGCGTGGTTTTGCACAGTATGCACTCATAGCCGCCGGGGTTGCCAAAGAAATCCTTCTCGGTGTTTCTGCCGCCGCGCTCGCACATCTTTTTCATCACGGAGCAGGTGGAATCATATAGATCGAACATATCGCCATCGGTCGCGTCGCGCATATCAAAGCGAGGGTCTATCTTCGCGGTAAAAAGAATATCCTGCAAAACGCCGTTGCCAAGCCCCGGTATGCGCTGCTCCGTGGCGAGGAACGCCTTGGCGGAGAGCTTCTTTCCATTCGGCTTATAAAGCGAGCTGAAATAATCGAATGTGAAGCCTTCCTGCAGCGGGTTTAGCCGCGTCGCGGAGGAAATATAGTAATCGTGACGGCACTCGCCCGCCTTATAGGCGTGGAGCACGCCATACATCTGCACGGACACGGTGAAGCCTGTGCCATCGGTAAAGCCCAACAAAAGCTGATGCTTTTGAGGCGGCTCGCCCTCATAAAATTTGGGGTATGCGCCATCTGAAAAATAGATGAAGCAGCCGTCAAGATCGAGCTCGAGTATGCCGCCAAGGTTCCTCGCGCCAGTTACTGTGCGTCCCTTTAAAAGCGCTTCATATTCATCTTTATATTCTGAATAGAAGGCGAAGCGGTGCGGCGATTTTTCAACCATCACGCGCTCTATCGTTTTGCCGGAGAGTTTTTGCTGCATCTGCTTTGCCAAAGTATAGCTTTCAGGAAGTTCAAGCATGGCTTTCTCCTTTTTTTATATTCAATCTAAACGTAAGTCCATCGTATTTTTCGCCCCGCACAAGGCGTATGCCTGTCTTGCGGCGGCATTCATAAAAGCCAAGCTTATTTGCGAGCGCTATCATGCGCGCGTTGCCCGACCAGGTTTGCGTGTAAAGCTCAGTCTCGCCCGATTTAGCAAGGTAATCTATAAACAGCGTAAGCGCCTCGAACGCGCAGCCCTTGCCCCGCGCTGAAAGCTCGGGTATGTCTATACCGATTGCGGTTTTATCCGTCGGGGCATCGGTATAGGAAAAGTCATCGTCCAAAAAATAGCTGTTGCACCAGCCTATGTATTCGCCGGTGGGCTTATAATCTATCTGAAAACCGCTTCGCGGCGCGTCCGGCGGCATTGAAGCGAATTTTTCCGCCCATGAGCGCATCATTGCGATGTAACGCTCAAGCTCCGCCTCGCGTTCGGCGGCTGAGAGCCCCTCGTATTCCCACGGCGCGTCCCAAAGCTGCCACTCGGTATCTTGCGTTTCCCACTGCACGCGTTTATTTATATCGCTATACTTAAAATCCCTTAAAATCACATTTTTGCCAATCAGCATAATTCCTCCGCGACGCGCGCTATGGCGTCCAAAGCTAGATCCACTTCCCCGGCGGTGTTTTTAGGGCCGAATGAAAAGCGCACCGTGCCCTGCGGATATGTGCCAAGCGTCTTGTGCGCGGCGGGCGCGCAGTGAAGGCCGCAGCGGGTTGATATTTTATAGCGCGATTCAAGCGCAAAGGCCGCCTCGGCATTATCCGCGCCCAAAAAAGCTACGCTCACAACGCCAACGCGCCCCGCAGCGGGCGCTCCCGGCACGCAAACGCGCTTTATGGCGGCAAGTCCGTCCATAAAGCGGGCGGTGAGCAGCTTTTCATGCAAATAAATCGCCTCACGGTTGCCCTCAACATATTCAAGCGCCTTTAAAAGCCCGAAAGCGCCGGGGATATTCACTGTGCCCGCCTCTAATTTATCCGGCAGCTCCTCCGGCTGAATAAAGCTGTCCGAGCGGCTCCCCGTGCCGCCGGTAACGAACGGCCTGAGGCTTTTTGCAAACTCGCCTTCAAGAAGCAGCGCGCTGATGCCGCTTGGGCCTAGAAGCCCCTTATGGCCGGGCATGGCGAGCGCGCTAATGTGCATTTTTTTCATATCTATCGGCAATATTCCAGCCGTCTGCGCCGCGTCCACGCAATAGGGAACGCCGCTTTCGTGGCACAGCGCGCCTATTTCTTCTATCGGCAGCACGGTTCCGCACACATTTGAGGCATGCATCGTTAAAACGAGCTTCGTATTGCGCTTCATCAGCTTTTTCACCTCGCCTGGGTCGAGCGTGCCGTCAGGAGCGCACTTTGCCACGCTCAGCTCCACGCCGCGCGCGCTGAGCTCCGTTGCCGGGCGCATGACGGCGTTATGCTCCATGCTTGAAACTATCACATGGTCGCCAAAAACAAGGCTTCCCTTTAAAACCGCGTTGAGCGCAAATGTTGCGCCGGGCGTGAGCGCGCACAGCTCCGCACGCTCTAAGGCGAACATGCGGCAAAGCCTCTCGCGCAGCCTTAAAAGCGCAAGCGACGCCGTGAGCGCGCCTTCGCCGCCGGTTCTGCCGATATTTCCGCCTATATTATTTATGCAGCAGGCCATCTCCTCGCCCACCATGGGCGCTTTCGGAAAAGAGGTGGCGGCGTTATCAAAATATATTTCTTGCACAATACGTTCTCCTCGTGTTAGTATAACGTTGCCATAACAACAGTGTTCCACACTGAAAAAAAGGAGAGGAAAAATGAAAAAACATCTCGGAGTTATCATCACGGGCGTGCTCGTGGGGCTTGCGGCGCTTTTGCTCGCGGCCACGGGCAACCCAGGCAACATGGGCTTTTGCATAGCCTGCTTCATTCGCGACACCGCCGGGGCGCTCGGGCTTCATCAGGCGGGCGCGGTGCAGTATTTCCGCCCTGAAATAGTGGGCATACTGCTCGGCGCATTTATAATAGCACTTATAAAGCGCGAATTCAAGCCGCGCGGCGGTTCATCGCCCTTCACCCGCCTCATGCTCGGCTTTTTCGTGATGGTGGGGGCGCTTATGTTCCTTGGCTGCCCGCTTAGAATGGCGCTTAGAATAGGCGGCGGCGATCTCAACGCGATAGTTGGCCTGGTGGGTTTTGCGGCCGGCATACTCATCGGCGTTATCGCGCTCAACAAGGGCTTCACGCTAAAGCGCACCTATCAGCAAAGCTCGCTTGAGGGCGGCGCGCTGCCCATAGTGAGCATTTTGCTTTTCATGCTATTTTTGCTCGTGCCGGCGCTTTTCGCCTCCAGCGCCGAAGGCCCCGGCTCCAAGCGCGCATTTTGGCTGATAGCGCTCGCGTGCGGCGCGGTCGTCGGCATTGCGGCGCAAAGAAGCCGCCTTTGCATGGCGGGCGGTTTTCGCGATGCGTTTATGTTTAAGGACATGCACCTTTTATGGGGCACAATAGCCATAATAGCAACGGTTGTGATAGGCAATGTCATACTTGGCAAATTCAAGCTTGGCTTTGCCGAGCAGTCCGTCGCGCATACGGATTGGCTGTGGAATTTCCTTGGCATGGCGCTCGTTGGCTGGGCAAGCGTGCTGCTTGGCGGCTGCCCGCTTAGGCAGCTCGTGCTCGCAGGCGAGGGCAATTCGGATTCCGCCATAACCGTGATAGGGCTTTTGCTCGGCGCGGCGTTCTGCCACAATTTCGGTCTTGCCTCATCGGCCAAGGGGCCGACTGTGAACGGCATGATAGCGGTTATAATAGGCTTTATAGTAACGGGGCTAATCACGCTTGCGAATATAAGCAAAGCGAAGAAATAAATCCGTTATACGCGTAAGCGAGTTGATAATTTTATTAAATGTATATTTAAAAAATAAGTCCCGGAGGTTAAAATAATGGATAAGATGGACGCAAGGGGTCTGGCCTGTCCTGAACCCGTAATGCTCGCAAGAGAGCTTATAAGAAATTCGCCCAGCGGCGGAGAGATAATGGTTGACAATACCTGCGCGGTCGAAAATGTGACCCGTTTTGCGAAAAACAACGGCTACGCCATAGAAGTAGCGCAGGAAGGCGCCGACTATCATCTTATTTTAAAGAAATAAGGATTCTTTAATTGGAAAAGTATATAGCAACCTTTTATACGCACTTTGCCGCCCTCCGGTCGTTTGAAAAGATGACCGGGAGCGGCATAAGCTGCGCTTTAGCGCCCGTGCCGCGCTTTTTAAGCTCAAGCTGCGGCACCTGCGTGCGCTATAGCGCACAAGAGCCGCATTTGGAGCTTATGCATGAGGATATTGAGCAGCTAGTGCGCCTTACGGACGCAAATGGCGCGTATGAGCTGATAGCGGAGGGAAAAAAATGAGCGGCATGGAAGTTTTCTCACTGCCGCGCGGCCTCACGGCCATAGTAGGCGGCGGTGGCAAGACCACGCTTATGACGCGGCTCGCGCTTTGCTATAAATCCGCGCGCGTTATTATTTCAACGAGCACGCACATACAGACGCCCGACTTTTGCGAGCTGCTCCTCTCCCCCACCGTATACGATATAAAAAAGGCGCTTGGGCGCGCGCCGCTCGTTGCTGTGGGCAGCCGTCCTATAGGCGGCAAGCTTTCGGCATGCGATATTCCTTTTGAAACGCTCGCAGGGCTTGCCGATTATGTGATAGTTGAGGCGGACGGTTCAAAGCGTCTGCCCGCAAAGGCGCCCGCCGCGCATGAGCCGGTATTGCCAGAAAACACGGCCTTCACGATAGCCGTCGCGGGCATGGACTGCGTAGGCAGGCGTATTATAGACGCCGCGCACAGGCCGGAGCTTTACGCCGAAATTCTTTGCAAATCGCCCGAGGACATAATTACGCCCGAGGACGTTGCGCGCGTGGTCACGAGCGAGCGCGGGCAGCGCAAAAATGTGCGCTCACGCTTCGCGGTGGTGCTAAACAAGGCGGATACTCCCCAAAGGCTCGCTTACGCGCAGCAAGCCGCCGCGCATATAAGCGAAGAAGTTTTCATCACCGCCCTTGAGGCGGATAACGCGATAATCGAGCATAGGAAGCGGGTGGCGAAATGATTGTTATAAAGGGCGCGGGCGACATTGCAACAGGCATTGCGCTCAGGCTTTACCGCGCGGGAATGCCCATCATTATGACCGATATACAAAAGCCCACCGCCATAAGGCGCACAGTGAGCTTTTGCGGCGCTATAACGCACGGGGAATACGAGGTTGAGGGGATCCGCGCCATTTTTGCGAGCTGCGCAAGGGAAGCCGAAAAAACAGTTGAAAGCGGCGATATACCCGTGCTCGCGGACGAGAGCGCCGCGTGCATAAGCGAAATACGCCCCGTCGCCGTTGTGGACGCGATACTCGCAAAATACAATACAGGCACGCGCCTGTCGGACGCGCCTATAGTTATAGCGATAGGCCCCGGCTTTACGGCGGGAGCGGATTGCCACGCGGCGGTTGAAACCATGCGCGGGCATACGCTCGGGCGCGTGATATTATCCGGGCGGCCCATTGAAAATACGGGCGAGCCGGGACTGGTGGGCGGATACGCCATGGAAAGGCTGCTTCGCGCGCCATGCGCGGGAATATTCGAGCAGGTATCCGAAATAGGCGACAGCGTTAAAAAAGGCGAGGCGGTGGCCTTCGTTAAAAACGGCGAGAGGCAAGAGGCCATTTGCGCCAAGGTGGACGGCATACTGCGCGGCATACTCACAAGCGGCACCAAGGTTTTTAAAGGCATGAAAAGCGGGGACGTGGACCCGCGCTGCGAGCGCGAGAACTGCTTTTCCGCGTCCGACAAGGCGCTTGCGGTGGGCGGCGGCGTGCTGGAGGCGATACTATATCTCGCCAACGTGAAAGGGCTGAGGAATGAACTATGGAAAATGAAATAAAGCTCACAAAGCTCGCAAAATGCGGCGGGTGCGGCGCGAAGGTGGGCGCCGGCACGCTTGCGGAGCTGCTTGAGGGCATAAAAACGCATAAAGACGAAAATCTGCTCGTTGGCTTTGACAAGAGCGACGACGCTTCCGTATACAAAGTGAGCGATGAACTGGCGCTCGTGCAGACGGTGGATTTTTTCCCGCCCATGGCGGACGACCCTTATATTTACGGACAGATAGCCGCCACGAACGCCCTTAGCGACGTTTACGCAATGGGCGGCGAGCCAAAGCTCGCGCTCAACGTGATGTGCGTGCCTGAAAAGATGGATAAGGCCATTGTGCAAAAAATACTCGCGGGCGGCTATGACAAGGTGTATGAGGCGAACGCCATAATAACAGGCGGTCACAGCATATTCGACGACGAGCCTAAATACGGGCTCGCGGTGACTGGCTTTGTGCATCCGGACAGGCTTATCAAAAACTGCACGGCGCGTGAGGGCGACGCGCTGTTTTTAACAAAGCCCCTCGGCCTTGGCATACTCATGACGGCAAAAAAAGCCGGGCTGCTCGATAAAGCCACCGAGCGCTTCGCTTACGACATAATGACGACACTCAATAAGGCGGCGCGCGACGCGATGGTGAAATATCGCGTTCACGCCTGCACGGACGTCACCGGCTTTTCGCTCATGGGGCATTCGCTTGAGATGGCGCAGGGCAGCGGCGTTTCGTTCGTTATCGAGGCGGGCAGGCTCAATATTATCGAGGCGGCCAAGGCGTTTGCAGCTGACGGGCTCGTGCCCGCCGGGGCATACCGCAATCGCGCTTACGCCGAAAAATACGTCGATATTTCGCGCGTCTCTCTTGACACGGCGGATGTGCTATTCGATCCGCAAACCTCCGGCGGGCTTTTGATAGCCGTTGACCCGACTGACGCAAGCGCGCTTGAGGCGGAATTAAAAAGCGCCGTGCCATGGGCGCGGCGCATAGGATACGCTAAAAAATACGCGGACAAATATATATCCGTCGTATAAACCCAAGGGGCGCGCTTAAAAGAGCGGCCCCTCTTTTTTTATCACGCGATACGCGGGCTTATATGCCGCGCGATATTCTTCGCTGTGAGATACCATTGGATAGCCAAGCGAGGCATAGCTTTTTAGATATGCGTCAAGCTCGTCTGCGGCAAATGGCAAGCCCCCTTTTTTGGCATATTCCATCAAAGCGTCAAGCTTATTTCTAAAGGACTCCAGGTTTCCGTGAACGCGCATGCTCGAAAGATAAAAGCGCTCAAACGCCGTTTCAGGGCTAACGCCGTTTTCATCTAAAGCCGCAAGCTGCAATCTCGCCAAGCCGTTGCCTATATCCTCATAAAGCGGCGCTGCGGCGCTTTGCTCGGCCATGGTGTATTCATGCTGCAAATACGCTCTCGCGCTGTTTTTATCATACACGAGATGGCCGCCGCCAAATTCATTTTGGTATATAAGCTTCACCGCGTCGCACGGGCGCATAAGCGGATAGCGCGCGGCGTGCTCTTTAAAAATAAGCTCAAGTTCATTCATTCAACATCAATTTCGCCTTTCTAAAAGCTAATATAAGCAAGGGTATGAGCACAATCTGCACTATAATACCCGGTATCGCCGTGGCCACCGCGCCCGCCCAGAACGCTTCAAACGTGAAGGCCGAGCCTGCGAGCCCCGCTAAAATATAGCGCACGCCGCCCCAGAGCAGCCTGCCTATTATCATGGAAAAAATCAGGCTCGCATATATATACGGCGCTTTTTTAGGCAGCCGCTTATAGAAGAAGCCGCTGAAAAAGCCGTAAGCCGCAAGCTCAAAGGCCATGCCCACGCCTGATGGGAACACCGGCGGCATTGAAAAGAGCACGAAGCGCAGAAGCGGCGCGATAAAGCCTATCGCCGCGCCCCACACGCCGCCGCACATAAAGCCGCACAGTATCACCGGAATGTGCATAGGGCAGAGCATGCCGCCTATCTGCGGTATTTGCCCGGTTAAAAACGGGAGCACGAGCGCTATTGCAAGAAAAAGACCTGAGTACACGAGTTTCTTTAGTTTTTTTGACATTTTTGCTCTCCTCTCATAAGACGCAAAAAGGCACGGCCCCTTCATGATGAAAGGCCGACGCCTTCATGGCATCACTAAAATTTGCGTTTTTTTGAGAGCTTCTGCCCTGGCGTTTGCGGCTTCATTCCGCTGTTATAATGATATTAGCACAGCCGCGCGGCTTTAGCAACACACATTTTTGAGCTTTGCAACGGCGTCCAGGATAAGCTCGTTTATGCCCATATCGCCAATGCCCGCCACAAGATTTTCGCAGCGGTTCACGGGGATAAGTATGCGCTTTGCCTCGCTCTGACCCACCGCAAGCGCCATTTGGGGCGTTATCTCGCCTAAAAGCGCATCGGCTATAACTATGCACACGGGGCCTATTATAACATCCGCCTTGCGGCACGCGGTTATAATGGCGTTCTCCCCCGTGGCCGCGCGCTTTGCGCCGCCTTTTATCATGGCGCTCGTGGCTATGGCGTTAGTGCCTACGGCGGTGATGACCGCGTCCGGGCAGGCGATGAGAATGCCTTCAACAAGCTGCTTGCCTATGCGGCCGCCCTGACCGTCTATAATCAAAACACGCATACTAAAGCCTTTCTATAAATCCAACGCCCGCATAGGCTGAGAGTTTTTCTATGCAAGCCTCATGCGTTTGCCCGTCGGGAATTTTTATTGAGAAAATAACGCCGGTTTTCGCGTCCGCCGATACGGAGATGTGCTCGTAATCATACACGGAAAACCCGCTTTTCACCGCAAACTCCACAAACTCAAGCACGTCCGCCGCGCTGTTAAAAAACACAAGCAGCCTTAATCTGTTGGAGCGCGAAACTATCTTATCCTGCACCTTGCTGCCTATGAACATTGTTGCGCCCACAACGACGCACGCGATTATTGCGGCCAGATAGTAGCCCGCGCCTATGGCTAACCCTATGCACGCCGCCACCCAAAGTCCCGCCGCAGTGGTGAGTCCCTGAATTTGATGATAGCCCGTGACGATTATTGCGCCCGCGCCCAAAAAGCCTATGCCGCTGACCACCTGCGCGCCAAGCCGCGCGGGATCGCCCATGCCGAAGCTTTCGCACAGGGCTATGCCCGTCATCATAACTATGGCGGCGCCGAGGCACACCATGCCATGCGTGCGTATGCCCGCCGCACGGCGCTTTTTCGCGCGCTCAAACCCAAGCGCACTGCCCAAAAGCGCCGCGAGCGCCAGTTTTACGGCCACCGGCAGTATATCCATGTGCTGCATGCCTATGGCGACTAAAAAATCATTCATCCGTTTGGCCGCCTTTCCTTAAATTCTGCTTTGATAATAGCATACGCGGCCTGCTATGGCAAATCACTCTTTTAGCTCCGCGCGGGTTAAAATAAGCTCCGCCGCTATGCTTACAGCTATCTCCGCGGGCGTTTCGCCCTTTATAGCAAGCCCTATGGGCGTGTGTATCTTGGCTATGCGCTCCTCGGGCACGCCCGCTTCAAGAAGCTTGGCGTTCGTGGCGGCAATTTTGTGCTTGCTGCCTATAACGCCCACATAAGCGGCGGGCGTCATGAGCGTCTGCCTGAGAAGCTCATAATCATTCTGGTGGCCGCGAGTCATTATAACAACATAATCGCTGCTGCTTATATTAACCTGCCCGCTTATATCGTCAAACGACGCCTCTATTGTCCTCACGGCGCCGGGAAAAAGCTTTATATCGCTAAACTCCGGCCTATCCTCATATACCACCGGCTTAAAACCGACGTGCGCTATCACCGGCACAAGCTCCTGTGAAACGTGCCCGCCGCCGAATATATACACGTAGCCCGCCTGCGTGAGCGGCTCGCAATAAAGCCTCGGCTCGTCCTTTTTAAACTCGCCGCGCGATGTTAAAAGCGGTTTTATCACGCTTTCATCGAGCGCGGAGAACATGAGTCCCTTGCCGTGCTCATATATGCTCATGCGCGACACGCCGCCGTTTTGAATTTGAGTTATCAGCCATGAATCCACCGAGCGCTCAAAAAGCTTGGCCGCATAGCTGAAAAGCTCAACGGCATTTTTGTCCTCGCCCGAAAGATATTGAAAATACACAGTCACGTTGCCGCCGCATATCATGCCAATATCCGCCGTTTGATTAGGCGCGAGGCAGAAGCCCTGGGTGAACGCGCACTTTTCCTTTAGCGCTTCCCTTGCGCGCTTTATGCTTTCAAACTCAACAGCGCCGCCGCCTATAGTGCCGAGCGTTGAGCCGTCTTTAAAAAGCGCCATCTTCGCGCCTGAGCCGCGCGGGGTCGAGCCTGAACTCGCTATTATGCTCAATAGCACCAGCTCGCCGCCTGAGGCGAGCGTCTCGCTTATTTTCTTAAATAATTTATCCATAATACCTCCCAAAAAATATGCGGAGCACCCTAATGCCATAACGGGTGCTCCGCGAGCAGCATTGGCTTATTTATCTATTGAATTAGCCATCATCCCGTCGAATTGCTCCTTGGTTATGGAGCAATGATAGAACAGGTTGAAATACTTGTCAACCTCGGTGAAAAGGTCGTAGGAAGCGGCTTCGGGGTAGAGCAGCTTCGCCATCCAAAGCATGCCAAGATACCTTTGCACGGAAGGCGGGAAGCCCATCCAGTTATACGGGCCGAAGGGCACTTCATAATAAGCGCCGTCCTTTATGGCCTTTAACTCCTGCCATGTGGCGTCCGAGCCG
>CAZZNN010000018.1:0-7575 GCA_964655605.1 uncultured Oscillospiraceae bacterium | reverse complement strand
GGATTCCAAAGGAGCAGCTGCTCCATATCAACCTCGTTGCCCGAGCCCTTGCTTGAAGGCTCCTCCACAACGGCGAGATTATTGCACAGAAGATCCATTACCTCCGCGTGATATGAGCCGTTCGCGATTACGTTGAGCCCGGCGTCGCCAAGGCAATAGAGCATATTTTTCTTTTCAACCTTGGAGGCAACGTCCTTTACGGTGGCATAGGTTTCCTCGCAATACGCGGCGAGCGCTTCCGCCTCGTCCTTCATATTGAGAAGCTCGCCCAGCTTTCTATACGCCTCGCCCGCCGTTTCAAGCGTGAGGGTGATGTGAACAAAGGGTATGCCCGTCTGCTCAGAAAGTCCGTCAAGATCATCAACTATGCTGCCTTTGGGCTCGCCAACGTCTATTACTACCTGCGCGCCGGAGGCGAGGAGCGTTTCAAGGTTCAATTCGCCCTTGCCGCCATAAAGCTGGCCAAGGAGGGGCAGATTATAGTATTTCTCGTCAAAAAACGTCTCGGCGGTCTTATCCCACTCGTTTGCTATGCCAACGAGCTTATCCGGCGCGAGCGCGAAAAGCGCCATCTGGGCAAGGGGGCCTGAAATGGCTATTTTCTCTATATTCGCGGGCACTTCCACCTCGCGGCCGACGGAATCGGTGAATTTCTTGGTAGCGGACGCTTCCGGCTCGGCTGCCGGAGCTTGAGTTGGCTCAGTCTTTGCTGTTGCAGCCGGCTCGCTCGAGGCGGCGGGCGCCTGCTCCGCGGGCGCGGCACAGCCGGCGAATGCGCTCAGCGCGAATAACAGTGTGAGTATAAATGCAAGTAATCTTTTCATTTGAGTATCTCCAGTTTAAATTATTTTGAAGGGCGTTTCGCCCATCTCAATCGTAATAATGCCTATCTGCTTTTTGGAAGGCAGATAATATTTATATTTCTCGTGGTCGATAGGCACGAGCTTATCCATAATATCCGCCTCGCTCGCTTTTGCTCCGTCCGCATCGTATATGGAGAAGAACTCGGCGGCCTCAGCCGCGGTTTTTACGGGCTGCCCCATCTCAAGCTCAAGCTTTTGCATTGTATACGGCACGCCCAACGCGCCGAGCTTTTCCTCCGCCTCCAAAAGCGTATGCCCGCTGAGCGCTTTGCCGCTCAATGTGAAGCGATGGTTCTTCCACGCCTTTTTTATCATTATCAGCTTGCCGTGCGGCTTTAGGCAGCTCTGCGCAAGCTTTAGCGATTCCTCTATGCCGCCGAAAAAGCAAAGAACAACGGCGTCATAGCGCTCCTTAGGTCTATAGGCAAACATATCGCCCTCGACGACAGCTATATTTTTTATATCGCGCGCGGCGATATTCTCCCTTAGCACATCGAGCGCTTTCTTCTCCCTGTCCGCGGCGGTAACATAAGAGCACAATTTCGCCATTTCAAGGCTTAGATAGCCAAGGCCGCAGCCCGCGTCGAGCACGCGCCCGCCATTTATCAGCGGCGCTATCCTCTTTGCGAGCGATGAATAATACTCGCCGTATTCAGAAGCGCTCCGCATAAGCTCAACGCCTCTTTCGCTCCATGAAAACATGATCTCTCCTTTTACAATGAAATCAATGTATGATAATATAATAGTTGCTCGAACGTCATTGGGCAATGGCGAACGTTCGGCAATGGTAAATCATCATTCGTCAATGGAGAATTTTAAATGCAGGAATCGACACATGTTAAATCTATAGAAAAGGCGATAAGGCTATTGAGCTGCCTTGCAAAAGCCGGTCAGCCGCTCACGCTAAAGACGCTCTCCGAAGCCGAGCAAATGCCCAAAAGCACCGTCCACGGGCTGCTTGCGCCGCTTCGCGCGGGAGGGCTTGTGGAGCAGACGCAGGACGGGCGCTATAAGCTTGGCGTCAGGCTATTCGAGCTTGGGTGCGCGGTGAAAAGCTCATGGCGCATGATAGACGCGGCCGCGCCGCATTTAAGATACATCTCTTTGCAGACCGGGCAAAACGTGCAGCTTTCAACCCTTGATAACGGCGAGGTGCTCATTTTGGACGCGGCGGATTCCGGCAGCGCGCTAAGGGTAGTGGCGCAGGCGGGCGGGCGCATACCGCCTCACTGCACGGCCTCCGGCAAGGCGCTCATGGCATATCTTCCGGCGGCGCAGACGCGAAGCATATTAAAAAGCTGCGCAATGACGGCGTTCACGCCGCACACGCTGCAAAGAGCCGATATGGAAGCGGAGTTTGAGCGCATACGCGAAAACGGATACGCTATAGAAAACGGCGAATACCGCATAGGTCTGCGCGCTGTGGCGGCCCCCGTATTCGATATGGACAGCCTGCCCACATACGCTATATGCGTGACGGGCATGTTCCGCCACATATCGAGCGAGGATTTTCAAAAAGCGACGAAGCTCGTAGTTGACGCGGCAAGGTCGCTTTCGGGGAAATGAAGGCGTTTATTTCGGGGGGTGCGCGGCGGTGTATGGGCATGCCGCCCTACGGGGACGGCTTCGGGGCGAACGCCAATTATACGCGGGGCGGGTCTTGACCCGCCCCGCGTATAATTATTCAAGTTTAATGCAATATTTTACCGCCGGGCGGCCGCGCATGCCCGTTTCGTTGGTTTCAAGCATTTCCGCGCCGCCGGTATCATTTAATTTGGCGAGTATGCGCCGCGCGCTTCTTGGGGAAACGCCAAGCTCCACCGCCAATTCCTCGCTGGTGAACACATTGCTCTTGCGCTGCGATATGAGCGCGCGAATTTTTTTAACGTTCATGCGCGAAATATCATAGCGGTCGCTCAAAAGATTTGTGCGCTCGTCCGTCCCAGCGTCAAAGCTCAGCCTTCGCTCGCCAAGAAGCGGCCCCACCACCTTGCCCTGCTCCGTTACCACAAATGTGCGCTTAACGCCTGAATGGCGCGCTATTTTAAGCGCCTTCAAAGCGTTTACATGCGCGCTTTGAAGATCGTAGCCAACGCCCCAGCCAAATGAAAAGCTCGCGTCGCAGCGCTTTTGCAGCGCGCTTGAAAGCTTGCATTCCTCCAAATTCTCCGTTATCAGCTTGAAATGCCTATTGGAGGTGGTCAGCCGCACGAGTCCGCCCTCTATCGAGAGCACCATATTCATTCCGTTCTTTCTGTTAAAAATCGACACGGCCTTTGAAAAATCGTTCATTTTCGCCGCGCTCGTCTCAAGCATGCCGCAGACGGTGAGCATATCGGCGTAATTGCCGCTGTTGACCCTGTTTATCAGCCTTTCGGCGCATTCGAGCATGCTTGCGCGGCCCGGCGCGAGCACATAATGCTTCACTCCGTAGCGCGCGAGCACCGGCGCAAGGTTTGTGAGCCTTGTTACCACCAAATCTATCTCCTCGGCCTTCCACGCCGCGAGATAGCTCTCCATCGCCACCGAATACAGCTCCCCCACCTGGCCTGAGCGGCTCTCATCGTCCGATATGGCGGTCATGGCGCTTGCAAGCCTGTTTGAAGCGGTGAGCCTGCATTTGCCTATATCCGGCAGCAGCTCCGAAAGCGACGTGCCCAAAGCCGGATCGTCCAGCAGCACGCGCGAAAGATCCAGCCCCGGATTTTCCATGCAGGCCATGAACATAACGCGATAAAAGTCGCCCTCTGATATGGTGAAATAATCATAGGGCTTTTCAAGCCGCCCCGCCGCCGCCACTACGCTGTATGGCAGCCAGCCGCTGAAAAGAAAGCCGTCAATATCGTCCTTACAGCTTAAATAAAGCGTATTCACATCGTCAAGCCGCTCATAAGGCAGCACGACCGGCTCGCATTTTTTCTTGAGTTCATCTAATATCGGGGTTATACTTCTTTCAAAGCTCTGCTTCGCGCTTATGAGCGCTATTCTTGGCAGCATATTCGCACCCCCCCATAATGAATTTAAGCCATTTTATATATTTTACCACATAATTGGCCGTAATTACAATCCCAATTCTGTGGGCTTGAGCGCAGTGTGCGATTATTTTTGACTATGCACAGGCGTTATGATAAACTTTTTATAGAGGTGAATTTTATGAATATGCGCAATTTGCATAAAATGGTATCCAAGCAGTTCGACAAGCTCGATTTTGCAAAGCTGTGGCCGGGCTTTCGCCGCTATCCCTTCGCGCTGTATACATCTAAGAGCGCGGTATTTGAGAATTGCGAGATACCTTGGGATACGCGTTTTCGCGGCAACACCGCCATTGAATATGACGGCGGCTATATCGCGATATGGAACGTCGAAGCGGATTTTGAGTTTTTGAGCGGTGCCGCCTCAACGGTTGAACAGCTCGCGGCAAGCCTCGCGCATGAAATGTTTCACGCATATCAATACGAATGCAAGGAAACCCGCTTCCCTATGGATTTGGATATGCTGCTCTATCCGTGGGACGCGCGGAACTATGCGCTCAAGTTTGAGGAAAACACGCTTCTTTCCCAAGTATTTCACGTACCCAGTAAAGCCGCAAAGCTTGAAATGCTCGCCTCATTCTCGGCGCTGCGCGAAAAGCGCGAAGGGCTTAACGAGGCCATGCTCAAGCTCGAATATTTATCGGAAACGGCCGAGGGAATGGCTGAATACGTTGGCCTGCTTGCGCTTAAAGCGCTCGCGCCCGAAAGCTATGCTGAGCGCTTAAGCGACTACTGCGCAAGGCTTTCAACGCTGGAGCCAATGCTTTTTAACGTCCGCCGCATATCATATTTCAGCGGCGCGTTGCTGCTTATAGCGGCGCATGACGCGGGGATCAATTTTTATCACGAATTAAAAGAAGCTCAAGCGCCCGTGTTTAATTTTGTGCGTAAGGGCTTGCCAAAGGCGTCGCCCGCCATGCCAAGCGATGCGCAAACCGCCATGGTGGAAGCGGCGATGAACCAAGCGCGCGCGGTTCGCGAGGCGGAAATCGCGGCCTTTGAGGCCGAGGCCGCCGCGAAAAAGGAATGCCGCGGCTCTATTTGCGGCTACGACCCCATGAACATGATACGCTGCGGCGATAAGCTGCTGTGCAAAACCTTCGTGATGATAAAAACGGGGGATGAAACCGTGACGCTTGAGGGAAAATCACTTCTTTATATGCAAAGCGGCAGCGCGAGCATAGTTGAAGCCACGTCAGCCTTGCAGGAAAAATAAAGCGATGCCGCCGCATTAAAAAGTGCATAAATTCGTTTATGCACTTTTTAAAATTTCTGTATTTTGCCTGCGGGCTCCTCCGTGATGAATTAGAACCATTTTCTATTTTTGCCACATAATTGGCCGTAATTGCAGTGCTGGCCTAAAATTAGTTATATACGGCTATTAGCGAAGCTTGACACATTTTCAGGGATAGTGCTAATATCAATGTAAGAAATCGGCCGTATTTTGTCCATAAATACACAATTAAAACACATTTTGACGGAGGTAAAAAAATGACCAGTGCATTATTCAAGGATGTCTTAGTCAGCTTTGCTATACTTAGCATATTGCTGCTGCTAGGCACGTTCCTGCGCGCGAAGGTGAAGCTATTTCAAAAAATGTTTCTTCCGGCGTCCGTTATAGGCGGATTTATCGGGCTTATTCTGGGGCCTGAGCTTTTGGGCTCCGTGCTCCCCATCACGTTTTCGGAGGCTTATGTTGATATATGGTCGTTATTGCCGAGCATATTGATAGTGCCTATATTCGCGGCCGTACCGCTGGGGCTTTTCATGAACGCGAAAAAGAAGGACGAGAACACGGTCGAGTCCGTCGAGCTTGACAAAAACGGCAAGCGCAAGAAAAAAACCAAGGTCGGCCTTGCGTCGTCGGCGCTTATATGCTTATTCGTATTTATGGGACTAAGCTGGCTGCAAAGCATAATAGGCTTTGGCACAAACAAGGTGTTCAGCGCGCTTTTCCCGGACATGGGGCTTTATCGCGTATTCGGCTATGAATTGAGCCAGGGCTTCGTTGGCGGCCACGGCTCTGCGGGTCAGGTATCGAGCATATATCAGACGCTTGGGCTTGACTGCTGGGAGAGCGCGCAGGGCGTTACCACGGCAACGGCCACTATAGGGCTTATAGGCGGCATGCTCCTTGGCATAGCCTTTATCAATGCGGCCGCGCGCAAGGGCAAGACCGCGCTTTTGCAAAAGCCCGCCGCGCTTGGCGCAGACCTTCTCACCGGCATGAGGAAAAATGTTGACGAGCAGCCCAGCATGGGTCGCGAAACTAAGCAAAATTCCACAATAGAAACGTCCACGCTGCATCTGGCGCTTATACTCGCCGCGTGCGCAATAGGCTATCTTATAACCAAGCTTCTAAGCGCGGCTGGCTCGCTGCTGCCGGTTTGGATATGGGCGATGGCGGCGATGGTTGGCATAAACGCGCTGCTTCGCGCATTTAAGCTCGATTGGCTGATAGACCCCAAGGTAAAGGCCAAGATAACGGGCACGCTGAGCGATTTCGCCATAGTCGCCGCGATAGCGAGCGTACCGGTGAGCCTTGTGGCGCAATACATATTGCCCATACTCGTCATGTGCGCGCTTGGTCTTGCAGGCACATACTTCTATCTGTTCAAGCTTAACGACTGGCTGCTCAAGGATAACTGCCCGTTTGAGCACTCCATTATTGCGTGGGGCACCGGCACGGGCGTTATGATAACGGGCATGATGCTTTTAAAGATATGCGATCCGGATTACCGCACAACGGCATTGCAGGATTTCTCCGTGGGCTTCTCGATGATTTCGATAATAAGCCTCGCGCTCTACGTTGTGATAATGCAGGCGCTAAAGAGCTGGTCCACAACGGGCAACCTGCTCTTGAGCGTAGGTCTTACGGTGCTATTTACGGGTCTTGCGATACTTTTCGGTATGCTTCGCAAGCGTAAGCTCAAAAAGATAGCGGCGGAGAACGCCAACGCATGATGAATCCGGAAGCTTCAAGGGCTAAGGCGCTTGACGGCATAAGCCAAAGAGCCGATAGCTACGCCGCCTTGAGCGACGCGATATGGCGGTTCGCTGAGACCGCGTATCTTGAGGAAAGCTCGTCCAATGCGCTTATAGAGGCGCTTGAGGGCGAGGGCTTCAGGGTAACGCGGGGCTTGGCGGATATACCGACCGCCTTTTGCGCCGAATACGGAAGCGGCGAGCCCGTGATAGGCATACTGGGCGAATATGACGCGCTGTACGGGCTGTCTCAGCAGGGGGGCGTGTACGAAAAAACGCCCGGCCCAAACCCCCAAAGCGGTCATGGCTGCGGGCACAATCTTTTGGGCGTAGGCTCACTGGCGGCAGCCGTTGCGGTGAAGGATTACCTTTGCGCAAGCAAGGAATGCGGAACAGTTGTATACCTTGGCTGTCCCGGCGAGGAGGGCGGCTCAGGCAAGGCGTTCATGGCGCGCGCTGGCGTTTTTGACAGGCTCGACGCTGCGCTCACATGGCACCCGGGCGATATGAACGCAGTTATGTCCACAAGCACGCTCGCCAACATACAGGCAAAATATGTTTTCACCGGCAAAAGCGCGCACGCTGCGGCAGCGCCTCACACGGGACGCAGCGCACTTGACGCGGTGGAGCTGATGAACGTGGGCGCAAACTTCCTGCGCGAGCACATAATATCGCAGGCGCGGCTGCACTACGCC
>CAZZNN010000017.1:0-19115 GCA_964655605.1 uncultured Oscillospiraceae bacterium | reverse complement strand
AGCGCTGCCTTGCCAAGGCAGAGGTGGCGGGTTCGAGCCCCGTCTCCCGCTCCAATTTAATATGGCACCATAGCCAAGCGGTAAGGCAGAGGTCTGCAAAACCTTTATCCCCAGTTCGATTCTGGGTGGTGCCTCCAATAAATAAAAACTCCTGCATAGCAGGGGTTTTTGTTTGTTGGACCCGCAAGGGCAGAATCGAACTTTCGATCTCTGGGTGGTGCCTCCAATAAATAAAAGCTCCTGCGTAGCAGGGGTTTTTGTTTGTTGGACCCGCAAGGGCAGAATCGAACTTTCGATCTCTGGGTGGTGCCTCCAATAAATAAAAACTCCTGCGCAGCAGGGGTTTTTGTTTGTTGGACCCGCAAGGGCAGAAATGTATATTCCCTGAATTCTCCGTATTTTGGGCTATACAAGCTCATAACGGCTTAGTTTAGGCACTTTTTCGGCAGTGATAGCACATTTTTGTATAGGATAATAGTCTATACAAAAAGCGCCTGTTTTCTTGCCTCAAAATTATGACAAATGCTTAAACGCCTGAACTTTTTATGCAATGTATAGCCTGAATCTTGGAGAATTCGGATTACAGCGACTTTCCAAGCGTATAGGCCGCCTGCGGATATTTTGTGCGTTTCGTCATGGAAAGCGTGCCGCAGCCATAGCCCAGCACTGTACCCTTATCCTGCAAATTCAGGTAGCGAACGAGCGTCTTGTAGTGCGCCGTGAGCGCGTCAAAGGTCCAGTCGTCGGCATTCCATGCCACTGTGAGCAGCGCTGATTTCATGCGTCTGCCGCTAAGCGAGCTGTTGAATGCGCAGAACCGGTCGATCAGCGTTTTGAGCTGTGCCGTCATGCCGTAGTAGTAAAGCGGCGTCACGAATACCAGCATATCCGCGCTCAAAAGCTCGGCGCGTATCTTACCCATGCCGTCCTTTTGCACACAAGATCCCTCGTAGCCACAGGCGACGCAGCCGGTGCAGCAATGCACGTCCGCATGAGCGACGTCGACGACGGACACCGTATGGCCCGCCTCCGCCGCGCCTTTTGTGAATTCGTCCGCCAGCAGATTGGATGAGCCGTGTTTGTTGGGGCTTCCCTTTAAAACAACGATTTTCACATCGTCACTTTATTTCCTTTTCCAGTCGGCAAACGAGGTTCTGTCGCTCTCCACATGGCCGCGATGCCCGTGGACGCCACATGTGTCAAGCGCCTTTTCAAGCTCCGTAAATTCGTCGTCGGTGAGCTTGACGTTCCATGCGCCAAGGTTTTCAAGTATCCGTTCCTGATTTTTGGAACCGGGAATCGGAGCAACGTTCGGATATTTATGTAGCATCCATGCGAGGGAAATCTGAGCATTGGTGGCGTTCTTCCTTGCAGCAAATTGCGAAAGAATATCGAGCAGCGGCCGGTTTGCGGCGATGTTCTCCTTGGAGAGCTGCGGAACCCATTTTCGCACATCATCACCCTCAAACTTTGTTTCCGCCGTCACCTTGCCAGAGAGAAAGCCGCTGGCGATGGGCGAAAACGGAACTACGCCGATGCTATTTTTGAGACAGAACGGGAAAATATCCTTCTCACAGTCGCGCTCCATCATGGAGTACAGGTTCTGCACAGCGGACACCGGAGACACGGCGTGTGCCTTAGCCAGCGTATCGGCCGACACTTGGGACATACCCCACGCGCGAATCAGTCCATCTGATATAAGCCTGCCCATAACCTCCGCCACATCCTCCACACGGACGGCTTCGTTTACGCGGTGGAGATAATACAGGTCGACATAGTCCGTCCGCAGGTTTCTCATTGAGTTTTCAAGGTGTCCGCGGAAAACATCGAGCAGCGGCAAGCCGCTTTCTATATCATCGGGGCGAACATGCATCTTCGTTGCTAACACAACATCCTTTCGGAATGGCTCAAGCGCCTTGCCGACGAGCTGCTCGTTGTGGCCGGGCCAGAACATCTGCGCTCCGTAGCTCTCAGCGGTATCAAAAAACGTACAGCCAAAGTCGCGGGCGCGGCGTATGGCCTCAATGCTGTATTCCTCACTGGGAACCTCGCCGTAGCCATGGGAAAAGCCCATGCAGCCTATACCGATCTCCGAGACTTCCAAATTTCCTATTCTTCTTATATTCATCTTTTTACCTCTTTCTTTACAGTCACAATCGTTATTACCCAATGCGCCAATAGGCTTGCCGCCGCGACGATCCCGATATATACAAGATAAAAGGCGAAACCGCTCATTGGCGGACTACTCTGCGGATCGAGCATCATGTCAGGCCACAGCCCGCTTTGCGTAAAGCCGTATGCTCCCGCAGTTAATACTATGGCCTCAAGCAGCCATATCACATAGGCAAGCGGCGTATCCTTGAGACGTTTCTCCCACTTTGCAAGCGGCGCGTGCAGATGCAGCCCCAAATGAAACGCCATCAGAAGAAAGCCCCAGGCGGTGGCAAAATAGTGTATCTCCACCCATGCGAAGTCCATCGGCAGCACCGTGAACGGGAACACCATGCCGGAGATCATGAGAGAGCTTGCCATCATGAGCAGCATTGCCGCGAGAAGCAAGAAGTCAGCGACGAGCAGAAGCGCCCGGTAAAAGCCATATTTGCCGCCCGCAAGCGTTTTATACCATTGCACGTTCAGCAGATGATGCAGGACGAAAAGCGCGAACGTGGCGATCCCTAGCAACGCGTGCAGCAGCAAGCCGCGCCCCGCATGGTAGCTCATGAGATACAGGAACAGGCCCAGCATTACAATGTCTACAATGGCCTTGATTCTGCGCTTCATGCTTTCACCGCTCCGGCACGCCGTTTTGGGCAAGCCATTCCGAAATATCGGCCGAGTCGCTGCGGGAATAGTTGAACTCATACCCGACGCCCACATAGGCGCCCTGCACAGTCTTGCATAGGTCCGAAACGCTGTCGCCAAACATCGTGCCGCCATGGGAGCTGAAGGATACGATGGTCTTGCCCGTGAAGTCGCAGCTTTCCAGAAAGGTGAATACAGGCATGGGCATGGTTGCTCACCATGTTGGATAGCCGAGCAAAACCACATCGTATTCGTCCATATTGTTCACGCGGATTGAGAGCGCGGGGCGCGTTCCGGCATTCAGATCGCGCTGGGACACCTCATAGATGTTGCCGCTGTACGGCTGGGTCATCGTGAGTTCCACGATGTCAGCGCCCGTCTTTTGCGCAATGAGCTGCGCCGCGTCCTCCGTGTTGCCGGAATAGGAGAAATACGCGACCAATATTCTGGGATTCTCGGGGATCGAGATATGGAGCGAATAGGTGGTCGTGACTATATCGCCCGCACCCTCGGCATTTCTTCCAATGCGCAAGCCAAGGTTCCGGTCGGGGTCGATGGGGTTTGTGGCGGAGCGATAGGCGCTTCTAAGGTGCTTGCCAAAGTCGTTATAGCTGCCGCCACGGTTGATGCGCAAAGAGCCGCTGGAAGCGCCTGCGGGGTCGGTGTCGCCGCTCACGCCGTATTCGCCATAGTAGTCAAAGCACCATTCCGCCACATTCCCGTGCATGTTGTACAGGCCGAAGCTATTGGCTGCAAGCTCATTTACAGCAATGGTCTCGCCGCGATTCCGGCTTGTCACCACATCGGGGTTTGCGTGGCTGACATAGTTTTCCTCTATCAGATAGGGATAGCTGCCCTCAAAATTGCAAAGGTCGCTGTGCACCTGATCGCCAAAGTTATACACAGTGCTCGTCCCGGCTCTTGCGGCATATTCCCATTCCGCTTCGGTCAGCAGCCTGTAGCCGTTCGCGCTCCTGTCCCACGTAACGGTATCGCCGTCCACCGTATAAACCGGCGTCAACCCACGGCTCGCGCTAAGAGCGTTGCAGTACGCAACGGCCTCATACCACGTGATATTCTCTACAGGCAGATCGACTCCTTTGAAGTGGCTGGGATTTGTGCCTATGATTGCCTCGTAATCGGCCTGCGTCACCTCGTATGGGTCAATATAGAACGCGCCGAGCGTCACCTCATGCTGCGCTTCGTCCTCATTCCGCTGGCGCTCGCTGTCCGGGCTGCCCATGGTGAACGTGCCGCCGGGGAGCAGAACGAAACTGTCATCAATGAGCGCGGTCACCGCCGATCCCGCCTGTGGCTGCCCTTCGCCTTGCTCTATCTGGGCGCTCGGAGCCGGAGCCTCGGGCTGCTCCGGCAGGCTGCTTGCGGCGGCCGAATTTTTGTTGGACTGCGCGGAAGGCGGATCCTGCAAGGGTTTGTCAGTTTTCATTGTGAGAAAATACACGCCTGCGGCGACGCCCGCAAAAAGCAGTATCGCAACTACCAATGTGATCAGTTTTGCACTTTTACTTGCTCTCATTTACATGGCCTCCTTTGGTATTATCAGCGGTTTAGTCCGCTGTCAGCGCAAGCCCAAGACCGCTTATCCATTCTTTAACGGTATCCTCAGATACATTGCTGTTGAACTTATGGCCGTCCAACCACTCGGCGCCGGAAGCGAATGTGTTCAGGTTTGCCGCGCTCATGCCCACGCCGCTGCCACCCGATGTGCAAAACGGCACGATGGTTTTGCCAGAAAGATCATAGCTTTCGAGGAAGGTGCGGATAATGTGCGGCGCCTCGCCCCACCAGATGGGATAGCCGAGGTAAATAACATCGTATGCGTCCATATTTTCCACGCTGCCGGAGATGGCCGGACGGCTGTCCCCGTCGTTCATTTCAACGCTGGTGCGGCTGTCCTTGTCGTTATAATTTAGGTCGGCGTCCGTATATGGCGTTTCGGGTATGATTTCATAAAGGTCGGCGTCCGTCGCCTCGGCAATCGTCCCTGCGACCGCCTCCGTATTGCCGGTGCAGGAGAAGTACGCAACAAGGACTTTGGATACATTTGACGCCGGTTCACTCGTCTCGGGAGCGCTTGCTTCTTGAGCGCTTATCGCAGGGGCGCTTGCCTCGGGAGCGCTTGTTTCAGGCGCATTTGCAGGCGAAGATGGTTCGACAATCGAAAGTTCATCCGTTTGCCCCGGCTGCGGAGAGGATTCAGGCTTCTCGCCGGAACCGCTGCCAGCGCAGGCTGTCAGCGTGAACAGGAGTATACACGCCAGGATCATAATAAGGGTCTTTTTCATAATGCTTTCCTCCAAAATTTATTGATGCTTGACGATCTTATGCCGGAGATAGTCCAGCCGGTCAAGCTGTCTTTCTCGGAAATGAATCTCATCTAACGAGCTGCTGCGCTTTTCATTGAGCATCTTCAGCCGTTCGCGTTCGGTGGAACCGCCTTGAAGGAGCAGCCGCATATAGGCTTCCACCTCGGTGTTTGTGAACCCAATGTCGTGCAGCGTCATTATCATGCTCAGCCGTTCGATGTCCGTGTCATCGTACTGCCACACGCCCATAACCTCTTTCACTGTGCCGCAGAGTCCCCAGCTCTCATACTCGTCCAGGATTTCTGCCGGAATGTTATACTGTTCGCTTGCTTCCTGCTTGGTCATAGTCCGCATGCTCCTTAAAAACAAAAATATAGACGCTCCCGTCAGGGAACACCTATATTGTAAGGCAAGCATCGTGATATGTATAATGCTTATATTTTATTTGATGATATGCCCCGCACGCATTTCTTTGAGAATTCGATAAACGCCGCCGTCGCGGGAGATAAAATCTGATTCTTCTTCCAAACCAAGAGCGAGCCATTGCGCAGCGATGGCGAAAGAGGAATGAATTTGAGTCCCTCAAAAGTATAGTCAAGGCGAAGGGTGAATGCAACTCCCATTCCGTTGCGAACCATAATCGCTGCGTTATAGGGGAGATTGTGGGTCATTACGATATTCAGCTCTCCAAAGAGGCTTCCAAACCAATTGGCTATCTCTCCCTGAACGACCGTTCTTGCGGAAAGGATAATCGGTTCAAATCGCAGGTCCTCTGCCATAAGAGCTTCTTTAGCCGCCAGCGGGGAATCCTCGCGCACCAGCACGCCCCACTCCTCTTGCTGAGGCATCCGAACATACTCATATTTGCTCACGTCCACCGGCTCAAACAAGAGGCCGACGTCTATCAAGCCCATTTCAATACGATCCTTGATGTGGTCGGCGTTGCCCGTATAAAGCGCATATCTCACCAGTGGATGCTCGTTCTTGAAAGCCGAAAGCAGCTTTGCAAGAGAATCAACGCTTTTTAGTTCGCCTCCGCCGATGGCTATCTCACCGGTCAGTTCTGTTTCCGCACGTTTGAACTCCGAAAGCGTTTTATCTGCCAGCGACACAAGCTCCTGCGCCCTGCGTTTGAGCAGCATGCCATCTTCGGTCAGAATGATGTTGTGGCTGCTTCGCAAAAAAAGCTTGACGCCCAGCTCCTCCTCCAACTGCATGAGCTGACGGGAGAGCGTCGGCTGCGTCACATGCAAAAGGCTTGCGGCCTTAGTGATGTTTTCCTCACGAGCCGCCATCAAAAAATAGTTCAAAACGCGAAGCTCCATGCTTTTCTCCTTCTTTCCTACACTACAGCACAGGATAGCCGAAACGTATTCACTCGCATATTTTCATATCAAAGGTTGTTTCGCAGCCGGCAAACTCTATTTTATATATTCCCGCTTTGGGATAATCCTCTATTTCAAATGAAAATGTTTTCTCATTGAATGAACCTGACCGATTACCGTTCATATCAAAGCCAATCATTGAAAGTTCAGACATATCTATGGTTATTTCTTCTGTCCGCAATAGAAGCCGTTACTATGAGCAATAGGGTTATAATTGCATTTTTTCATCTTCGCAACCTCCTAATCAAATTCCAATTTATCGCGTGAGCATATCGATTGCTTCAGCTTCAGTAGCTGCAAAGAACACGTCTTTGCCTTTATTGCTCTCATAGATAAAATCCTTTAGCGGCTTGCTAGAGTAATGCGAATAGTCACCATAAATCGCGACGCGTCCGCCATAGTTGATGAACTTCTGCAAGATTTCGCCCGCAAGGCCCGTGCTAAGAATGAAAAAATTCTCCGTAATAAGCTTTTTGCTAATGACAATATTTTTCGTATCGGCATCGCACTTTATCGTCATGAGCAAATCAAGCGCGGACTGCACATCTGTGATTACAGTGTTTTCACTATTTACAACGGCGCAAGCTACGCCGTTCTTCTCAACTTTTGTAATATTCATTTTAATGTTCCTCCAAAGCTTGATGTTCCGGCGCAACCGCCAACAGAAACTCTTTAAATGCAGCTTTTTCCACTATATTTACCCCACAAATTAAGCCAAAGCATGCTCTAATTATTATAGTATAGCACAAACAGCGCCGCGTTGCAGCATATCCGCTACTGGAATTGCCATCTTCTCCCCCATCGCCAAGGCGGCGATGAATAGAGCCTCGCAGCATGGCGGCCATTACCTGTGGTTTTGATTGGCGGCATCATTCAGATCGCGAATAACCCCGCCCGCGTCGCCGTCAATGCATATTGCGCGATCCCTGATTTCCTCCGGCGCAACCGCTTCGCCCATATTTACGCAAGCGTAGAGGGCGTTTGCATTATTTGCGCTTAGCCGCCAGAATGGGTATTTGATTATCCCCGGAGTATTCCCTCCGACGCCCAATTCCAGATAGAGCACGCGCGAGCCTTCATGCCGGCAAAGAAATTCGGCATAGCGCATAGACGCCTGACGCCAGCCCTCATCTTCTACAAAGCTGCTGTCACACCGCAGATTCATCGTCATGGGCTTTAAGCAGGACGGACATTTTGGGATCAGCTCGGGCGGGATTTTCATATCCTTTTGCCGCTCCGCCATTTTACGGACGAGCTGCTCATTATCATAGGTCTTGCCGTCGCAGCCATCGACGCACTGCAGCAGGCCGTAGTCGCCCTGAGTATAGAAAAGCCGTTTTTTATCAAAACCGGCTTTTTGAAAGCAGTGGTCAACATTTGTTGTGATCACAAAATAATCCTTGCTATTTACAAGGTCGAACAGCTGCCTGTAAACGGGCTTGGGAGCGTCCGAATAGCGGTTTATGAGAATATATCGGCTCCAATACGCCCAATATTCCTCCGGCGTTATATAAGGGTAGAAGCCGCCGGAATACATATCGTGAAAGCCATACCTCTTTTCAAAATCCGAGAAGTATTGGCGAAAGCGCTCGCCGTCATACGCAAACCCCGCGGAGGCGGACAAGCCCGCGCCCGCGCCGATAACAAGCGCGTCGGCATGAGCGAGGGCTTCTTTTAGTTTTTCAATCTGCTCCGAGTAATTCCCGGTAGATCTCGTAATCTTTATCTTTGAAAACATCGAATATCACCTTTATACGGCTGCCCGTGACAGTCTTGTAATCATTTACTGTTTTTATTGCTATTTGTGCCGCGCGTCTATTCGGAAAATGAAACTCGCCTGTGGATATGCAGCAAAACGCGATGCTTTCAAGCCTTCTCTCATCGGCAAGCCGCAAACAGGAGGCATAGCAGCAAGCAAGCGACCGTTCATCTCGCTGTGTGAGAAAATCGCCCACAACGGGCCCAACTGTGTGGATAATATGCTTACACGGAAGATTATACGCCTCCGTGATTTTTGCCTGCCCTACGGCTTCCTCACTGCCTTGCTTTTTGATAAGCTCCGCACATTCCGCGCGGAGCTGCACGCCGGCAAAGGTGTGGATCACATTATCAACGCACCCGTGGCACGGGCAATAGCAGCCGGTCATGCCGCTGTTCGCCGCATTGACGACAGCGTCGCACTTGAGCGCCGTAATATCGCCCTGCCACAAATATAAATCCTGTTGCGGCGCCGCAAGCTCCGCAATATCCGTTATCCCTTTTGACGCTGCCGCCTCCGTGAGAAATTCGTCCTGCAAGGCGAGAAATTCCGCGCTCGCCCTCATCGGCGGACGAACATTTACAAGCGAGCGGAACAAACGAAACCGTTCGCCGTAAGAATCGGCAAACTGCGCCGCCTGACCTTTATACTCCGGCATTTCGCAAAGCAAGTATTCAATCAAGCCTTGCAAGCGTTTCATTTGTTCCGACATACTATCCTCCCTTTTCTGCCGCGCTACCTGGCAAATATCATAGCAGTTTTGGCAATAAAGGCAATACCCCTTGCATTATATTCGGCGTTCAGCTTCCGCCGCCGGTTTCTTCTTATGCAAAGAAGAAGCCTGCCGTCATATCAAGGTAGTTTTCGCCGCTGTAATTAGGATATTTTGCTTTTAGCGCCGATTTAAATTTCTCGGCGCTGCCACACTTGCCCGCAATAGTCTTGAGCTCATTTAGGTATGCGATTTTCGCGGCGACATCCTTGAGGTCTTCGGGGGTGTAATGAGAAGTGAGCACCAGGTCGTAGCCCAGCTTTTCGTATTCCTCAAGCCTTGCGATCATTTCCTCCGCGTGACCCGCGCCCGCTACGATGGAGTGGGAGTCGTGGCCGAGCATGTGCGTGTAAATAGCGTTGATCTGCGGGATCACGACGTCAAAAGCTTCGTGCGTGCTGATGATATTGAACTCTATGCCGCCGAGCGTCAGCTTGCCCGGCTCAATAATATTGGTAACGGTGAATGTGGAATTATCGAAAATTTCGCCAAACGCGCCTGTGAAATTCCTAATGAGCCCCGCGCCCGCGCCGTTGTGGCCGTAATCATCGGCATTTGCCGTGGCGTAAACCGGGACGCCCGGCAGGAAGGACGCGCCCGCCATGTGGTACGCTAGAAGCATTCCGGCCGGACAAAGCTTATTATCCTGAATATAAGCCGTCAGCTCGCTTATGTTGTCATAGAAGCAGGGCGCTTCGATAATGACCGCTTTTCCGTTGTTTTCAACGATAAAAACCTCATCGCTAATGAAATCGTTTGTCTTATAAGCATGGAGCCTTATATCGCCATAATCATAGACATTCATTTCACCCTTGCCAAGCATTACCTTTTTAAAACTGTTCTTGTTCATTAGAATTTCCTCCTGAAAACTTTATTACCGCGGTCTTTTGCACAAGGCGTTGACTTTCGCAGTTCTTAACTATATAATTGCGCTATAGAGCATTTTTGTAAAGTAAGCACAATAAAGTGCTGTAGTTTCCCAAAGGATACTATTGGGAAGTTTCAGCGGTTTGGAGAATTTAATGAACGAAACAAAAGCGCTTCCGCCGTGCCCTGTTGAAACAACGTTGACGCTTATCAGCGACCGCTGGAAGGTATTGATTTTGCGTGATTTGCTGCCCGGCACAAAGCGGTTTGGAGAATTGAAAAAATCCATAGGTCATGTAACGCAAAAGGTGCTCACTGCCAACCTGCGTGATATGGAGGAAAAGGGGTTGTTGACCCGCAAAGTGTATGCGGAGGTGCCGCCGCGCGTTGAATATACGCTTTCAGAGCTTGGCTACAGCCTAAAGCCCATTCTGGACGCGCTGGAGCAATGGGGCAAGGCATATAAAGCTCAAAACTCATGATCTGTTTAGAGCGCAGCTATGGTTGCAGCGGCTCTCCCTTCGTCTGAACAGCTTTTCGCATGCTAACGCGCCCGCTCGATATGGCTTCACATGTGCTTTTGGGCGCCAGCTTGTGAAGCTCGCCCACACGGCCGGCCGCTATGAGCGCTCTCACGCGCGACGCGCTTATTGGCACGCCGTCCGCTTGGAGACGCGCTATCTCAGTGCATGAAACGCCTTGCTTTGGCAATTCGCTCATAAGCACGCCATTATATGCGGCGGTGACGCCGCTCTCGCTCTCCTCGCCCAAGAACCTTTGCGTTATGCCGCAGGCCCTCGCTATGCGAACGAACACCTTTGCGTCTATCAATGCCTGAGCGGCGGTGGCGTCGTCCTCTTCTTTCAAAAAATATGATGGAAATGTCGCGCGGGACACAAGATAATCCTCAGTTGGGTGGTATATCACGCCATCTATATCAGCCGTGCCTGCGCGAACCATATCGAGCCTATCCTTGGCCGAAAATGCCGACACGTCCTCCGAAACGACAAATATGTGCAGCGTATCGCAGCTTTTGCGGGCGGTTTCAACCAAATGGCGATGGCCTAGCGTAAAGGGATTGGCGTTTATCACTATTGCCGCCTGACAGCCAGCGCCGCGCTCAAGCTTGGCGACATACTCATCAAACGCCGTGGCGCTATTTTCCATAAACACAGACAGTCCCTCAGCGCGGGCTATCTCAAAAAAGCCAAAAGCGCGAAAGCGCGGCGCGGACTCGCACTTGGTATAAAGATACAAATGCGTATAGCCGCGCATATATTCATACGCGCTAAGCTCCGAAAGCAGCGTCCCAAGCAGGTCCTCTCCGCGATAATCAGGGTCCACAGCTATGCAGCGCAGGGTTTTTGCGCTCACCGAGCCCGCTGCGGCAAGCCGCCCTGAAGCATCGTACAAACCGAGCGTCGCCTCGATATGCGACTGCGCACGCGCATCTGGGCGCAGTTTTGAGCGCGCGAGCAGCGCCTCCCATTCGACGCGGCGGCGCTCGCTTTTTCTATCTATCCATTCTGAAGTGAACGTATCCATCAATCAAAGGAATAAGGCTTTATCTGCCTGACGACATCGAGTATAGTGCCGTCCCTTGCTTCAAGCACGGCTACCACCTTATCCTCCCACTCAAGCGGCTCAGGACGGCCTACGAGCGAATACGCCCTGTCGCGAAGCTCGCATATTGAAACGAGCGCTATGCCCGCTTCCTCGAGCCACTTGACTATATCGCGTCTTAGCGGGTTTACGGCTATGCCGTAATCAGTTACAACCACGTCCACGCACTCGCCGGGAGCAAATAGTAGCCATGCGCCCTCTCGTGAGCGGAGTGACGACTATGCAGCATTTTGAGCCGTCAGCCGTATCCGGATGACCGCCTGGCGCGCCGCGCAGCACGCCGTCCGAGCCGGTGAGCACGTTTACATTGAAATCAACGTCCACCTCAAGCGCCGCAAGCACCACAAAATCCAGCTGATTAACGAAAGCGCCCTTATTTGCGGGGTTTGCATACTGCGAGGTTGAAATTTCGTAATGCCGAGGATTATCGCGCACGGATTTTATCGCGGCGGCATCAAAGCATTGCGCGTCCACCACGGTATCCACGAGTCCTTTATCCAAAAGCTCCACCATGGGCGCGGATATGCCGCCTATCGCCCAGCGCATTTTTATATCGCGCTTGCGCATATAGGCCTCAAGGAAGCGGTTTACCGCCAGAGACGGCCCGCCCGCGCCGGTTTGGAAGCTGAATCCATCGGTAAAATAAGGCGTTGCGGCCATTACGTCCGCGCAGCGCTCGGCCATCATCAGCTCGCGAGGATCCTTAGTCATGCGAACGGCGGCTGCCGCTATTTTAGCAGGATCGCCAATGGAATCGACGACGACCACATAGTCTACGTCTATCGCCTCTATGCTGGGCGGAAAATTCGGAAATTCAACAAGCGTATCAGTTATAACCACAACCTTATCCGCATGCTTCGCGTCCGCCATAGCGTAGGAGAGCACGCCGCAATCGCTCTTGCCGCCAACGCCGCGCGCATTGCCAAATTCATCGGCCGTGGGCGCGCCTATAAACGCAACGTCTATGTGCACATCTCCCTGCTCTATAGCGCGCACGCGTCCGCCATGACTGCGGATTATCGCGGGCGTTTTAAGCTTGCCCGCCGAAACCACCTCGCCCATGCGCCCGCGTATGCCGCTCGTCTGCACGCCCGTTACAACGCCCTTTTCAATAAGCTCGGCCACAGGGTCGTGCGCGGCTCCAAGGCTTGACGCCGCAATAGTAATATCAGTAAGCCCCAAAGCGGCTATCTCCTGCATGACCATGTTCACAACTCTATCGCCGTCGCGGAAATGATGGTGGAAGGAAACCGTCATGCCGCTTTTAAGAGCGCACTTTTGTATCGCCTCGCTTACGCTGCCAACGAGCTTGGTTTTTTCGCACTTCTCATGTATGCGTGCGTGCGGCGCGGCCTTTTTATAAACCATGCCGTCGCGATAATTCCTGCCCTGATATGCTTCATAGCCATTTGTCAGAAGCTCGTCCGGGATTTCTCTGCCAACAAAATTTTTCATATTACAGATCCCCCTTGTACATTCCGCACGCCTTTGCGAGCGCGATGGTTCTCTTGGCGCCCGGAAGGAACGCTATATCTATCATCTTTCCGTCCACAAGGTAAACGCCAAGCCCCTTTGCGCTGTTCTCGCGTATAACGCGAACTAGCTTTTCGGCAAAGAATATCTCTTTTTCGGTAGGCGCGAATATCTCGTGTACGGCGGCTATCTGCCTTGGGTTGATGAGCGACTTGCCATCAAAGCCCATTTGCTTTATCATCTGCGTTTCAGCGATGAAGCCCTCAGTATCGTTAAGATCTGTGAACACCGTGTCAAAGCACTGCACGCCCGCCGCGCGCGCGCCGAGCACGATAAGCCCGCGCGAGGTATTCAGCTCAATGCCGCTCGGCGTTGGCGAAACCTGCAGCGTGCGCCTAAGATCCCCGCCCGAAATGGCTATGCCAAACAGCCTTTTTGAAGCGGAAGCTATTTGAAATGCGTTGAGCACGCCAAGCGGGCTTTCAAGCGCCGCCATGAGCAGCGTGCGCCCTTCCTCCACGCCAAACTCGCGCTCGGCTGCAAGCGTGGCTTCCTCCACCGCGTGCACATCTTCGGCGGATTCGCACTTGGCTATGCGTATGCCATCTGCGCCGCCCGCCACGCAAACGCGCACGTCCTCTCTCCAATGCGGCGTGTCAAGTCCGTTTATCCTGACTATTACCTCTGAGCTTCCAAAGTCTATGGTTTTTAGCGCGTGGAACAGCGAAAAGCGCGCCGCGTCCTTTTGATTTTCCGATACGGCGTCCTCTAAATCGAGCATAAGGCTATCCGCGCCAAACACCCCCGCGTCCTTTATATTGCCCGGCTTTTGCGCCGAGAGAAAAAGCATTGTGCGGCGAAGACGAAATCTTTGTGGAGCTGGTCTTGTCATTTTTTCATACACCCCCATGGAATATTTTCCGTTTGGCCGCAAGCCCTGAATATTGCGCACTCAAGCCTTGCGCGAAGCGTGCAGTCGAGCGCGCCCCTGTCTACAACGCGCACTTTAGCGTCCGCAACATCGTATTGTGACAGCGTTTCAATCAGCGCGGCCTTTATCTGCCGCCCATATTGATTTTGCACGCTGCTCGTTACCGTCAGCTCAATACCGCCGTCTCCCGGCTCGATAAAAACCTGCGCATCGCTTGACTCAAGCGTTCCCGCAACCGCGCTATTTGTTATGAGCATAATTCCCCTCCATATATGTAATTGCGTTTTAGTTCTCTATATAGGATAACATACTATTGACAATAATTAAAAGCTAAATTATACTTCATTTAATATAAGTAATTACTTATAGATAGGAGTGACAATATGAATCTTGGACACGCGCAATATGTGATGACGATACTTGAGTGCGGCAGTCTCTCCGCCGCGGCGCGCAAGCTTTATATAAGCCAATCGGCGCTAAGCCAAACGCTCAAGCAGGTGGAGCGCGAGCTTGGCTCGCAGGTTTTTATAAAAAGCGACGGACGGCTCGCGCTCACATACGCCGGGGAGCGCTATATCGACACCGCGCGGCAAATGCTGCTGCTTGAGTCGAGCCTTGAAAACGAGCTTGTGGAAATACGCAATGAAAACAGCGGACGGTTCATATTCGGCATACCTATGCAGCAGGGCATGACGCTTCTGCCGCAGCTTCTGCCTGAGTTTATAAAAAAATATCCCAATGTGAGCCTAGACGTAAAGGAAAATGGTTCTCGCGCGCTCACAGGCATGGTATCGCGCGGAATGCTCGATATGGCGCTCGCGCGCACAACGCCAACAGACCCGGAGATAACATATATGCCCGTTTACGACGAGCGCATGGTGCTAATAGCCGGGCGCGGCTCAAAGCTTTTTGAGCGGCTGCCCTCAGGTACGCCCGTGAGTCTTAGCGAAGCGGCCGACGATGCATTTGTGTTTTTAAGGGAAGGTCACAATGCCCGCACCGTGCAGGACGATATTGCGCGGCGGCAAAAGCTAAAGCTGAAAAAGCTTTTGGAGCTTGATTCTTATGAAACGGCGAAGCGCGTGACCATTGCATGCGGAGCCGTAATGCTAAGCCCATATTCCATACTCGCAAGCGATGGCGACGCGGCAAAAAGCATAAGCGTATACCCGCTGCGCGAGCCGCTCAGCACGCAGGGCACATTCATTCTCTACCCCAAGAAGCTTTATATATGCGCCTATATGCGCTACTGGATGCAGAGCATATACCGTTTTTACAACAGCGGCCGCGACTTGCCCGTATAACGGCGGGAAGATGGATATATTCGTCAACGGCTATATCAAGCTGCCTTTTTAATCGCGGACGTATACAAAGCCGTCCATTATTCTTCTGGCGGTGCGCGTTACGCCGCCTTTTACGATATTGCCCTTCTCCATAACTATATCAACGGCCGTGACTCCGCTTGAATGCCCAAGGCGGATTACTGACTGGTCTTTATCTATCTTCACTATTTCATTCACTATCGTTCCCTCTATGCGCGCGGCCGCTCCCGTGCCTATAGTCACCGTTATCGGATACGCCTTATGCAGCGCGCCCACGGATATTGCGCGAACGCATATATCCATTGTTGATGCGGGGGCAGGGTTGCCCTCGATGTCTATATAATCCTGCGGCTCGGATATAAAAGCCACTTTGGGCAGGGACGTGGATTGAGTGCGCGCGTCCTCCCAGCGCTCAACGAATCCGCATTTATACGCCGCCATGCAGCGTATCGCCTCTATGTGCTCCATAACGGTCTTATTGGCGTTCAGCTCAGTAAGCTCGACGCCTTTAAGCCCTATATCCTTCGCGCGAATAAAAACCATGGTGTTTGAGCAGTCCACTATCGACACCTCTATGGGCGCATAGCCGGGCGCTTCGAGCATTTCCCTCGGCTTGCCGGTAGGCAAAAGCCTGCCCGTGCCCGCTCCCGCCGGATTGAGGAAATACATATCTATGCGCGAGCCAGTTCCCGGCACGCCGCGAATAACCTCGTCGCCATGCACCATAGCGCGGCCGTCCTTCACCCTAACATGCTCCTCTATAAGCTTTTTTGTATTTGTGTTATATACGCGCACAACGGTTATAGGTTCAACTGCTGGAACAAGTCCCTCGTCTATTGCAAAAGGGCCTACCGCGGAGGAAATATTGCCGCAGTTCGCCTTTTTATCAACATTGGGTATGAGTATGTCGACCTGCCTAAATGTGTAGTCAACGTCCGCATCGGGGCGCTGTGAGGGCGATATTACGGCTATCTTGCTCGTTGACGACGCCGTGCCGCCCATGCCGTCTATCTGCTTCACGTCGGGCGTGCCCATCACTTTAAGAAATATCTCGTCCCACAGCGCCTCGTCCTCAGGCAGATCCTTTTTATGGAATATGACCGCCTTGCTCGTGCCGCCGCGCATATATACGCAGGGGTATTTTTTCATGTACATGCTTTCTTCCTTTCTCACTAAAAAGCTGTGGAAATAGTCCACATAAAAAGCGAGACTTAATATTTTCAATCCATTCGCTTTATAAAAAACATCATGTAGCTGATCGCCAGAAGATCGGCGCTGCCTCCTGGCGAAAGGTTAGCTTGGATAAATTGGCCGTCGAGCTTTGAAAGCGTCGCGCCGTCCGGATACGGGTCGCGCGCGAGCAGCTCCGCTATCTCCTGAGCAACCCGCTCCTGCGCCGCTTTGCCGCCGCGCGAAATAAGGTTCGTATCAACGCTTGAGCATATTATTTTAAGCAGCGCCGCACAGCCCGCGCTATTGAGCGATAAGCCTTGCTCCACGGCGCTCTCAAGCGTCGGCAGGCCCGCGTTCAGCACGGCCGGAAAGCCGTTTTCGGCCTGTCCGCGCACGCCTGTGACGCCGTATTTGGCATATAGCCTCTCGCCCGCGCTGCGCGCGCTCGCGGCATTCACGCCCGAAAGCTCACGCTCGGTCAGGCCCGCGGTCATGGCGGCGCATTCGCGCAAAACCATATCCGGCTGCCGCCACTGCTCGCGCGAAAGCCGCCCAAGCGAAGCGCAGACGAGTCCCACGGTGAATACAGCGCCCTTATGCGTGTTCACGCCGCCCGTGGCGGCGAGCATAGCGCCCTCGGCAAGCCGCCCATGGAGTCTGAGCCGCTCAAACGTCGCTTGCGGCTCAAGCTTTGCCGTAGCCGCGCCTATGCGGGCGCAGCGTTCAAAATAGGGCGTCAGCGCCGCAACGCTCGACATGAAAGTGAATATATCCATATCCTTGTGACTGCCGCTGTTGGCAGCGTCAACAAGCCCCGGTTTTGGGGTTGTGCACACCTCATAGAGCAGCGCGCGGCACGCGTTTTGCGCAATATCCTCCGCATCCGACAGCTCAACGCCCTCTTTTAGCAAAGAATCCGTCTTTCGCTTCAATTCATCAAGGCCGTGAGCGCGGCTTCTCGCGCATGTTTTAGCCTCGCCGCCGCATATAAGGCAGCCGCGCGGCGGCAAGCCGAGCGCCGTTCTTTCAAGCTTCACGCCGTCAAGCCCAAGCACGTCTATATCAAACAAACGTCCCTCATAAGCGCCGTCCTCCACGTCCGCGGCTATGCGCTTTAGCGCTAAAGCGTCGCCCTCCACCACATAAAAGCTCTCGCACCCCGTGACTTCAGCGCGGATATCGCAAGCCACAGTATTAAATCCCGCGCGAGCGAGCTGACGGCGGAGCAGCCTATTCCCGTGCGCAAAGCCGCGCTCTATGAGCGGGCTGTTTTTTACGGGCCCCGCAATATTCATCGTGAAGCATATAAGCGGCAGGCGGTATTCCTTCAAAAGCTCCGTCTGACGCGCGGCGCGCCTGTCGCGCGCGGCAAGCATATCGCTAAGCTCAACCATATTATCCCTCGCTGCTCCTGCCCGCGCGCCGCGCGTGACATGAGTTTTTGTTGATATTATATAGTTTCTGCGCGTCTAAGACAATCGGCACCTATCAAAGATACTTCTTCTCAAGAAAATTCCGTCCAAGCGAGGGGAACATGGCGTAGGTGAGCACATCCTCCTCAGTGCGCGCAACGTCCGCTATTTCTGAGGCCAGCCTGTCATACGCCGGGGGTATGAGATCCGCCGGACGGCAGGTTATGGGCGCTTGCCCATCCGCGAGCACGAGCTTTTTAAGCTCCTCGCTCACAGGGCCCGGCGCCTTGCCGTATTCGCCGCGCACATACGCCTTTGTTTCCTTTGGCAGCATTTTATAGCGCTGCCCTGAAATGACGTTCATTGTCGCCTGCGCGCCGCACATCTGTGAAAACGGCGTGCCAAGCGGCGGATAACCCATATCAGCGCGGACGCGCACGACCTCCTCAAGCACCTCGTCGAGCCTGTCCGCCGCGTTCATCTGCGCGAGCTGAAATTCAAGATTTGAGCGCATGCCGCCCGGTATCTGGTGGCGCACCACGTTTATATCAACGCCGACAAGCTTTGTGATAAATTCTGAATATTTCTTGCGCATTTCCTTTAAATACGCGTTCACTTCTGAAAGCCTTGAATAGTCGAGCCCGGTCGCGCGCGGCGTGTTTTGCAGCACCGCTATTATGCTCTCCGCCGCCGGGTGGCTCGTGCCGAGCGCAAACGCCGACACGTCAACATCGAGCACGTCCGCGCCCGCCCTTGCGACCTCCCAATATGTTATTTCGGTCATGCCGCCGGTGCAGTGCGAATGATAATGAACCGGCACGTCCACCGCGCTTTTAACCGCCGTAACCGTGCGCCCCGCCGTTACGGGGTCTATCATGCCGCCCATATCCTCAAGATGCACGGCCGCTGCGCCTATATCAACATACTCCTTCGCGGTGCGGATAAACGAGGGAATATCGTGCACAGGGCTTGAGGTGAACTGTATGTTGCCCTCCACGCGCTTGCCCGCGCGAAGCGCCGCCTTCGCGGCCACGGCGCAGTTGCGTATATCGTTCAGCCCGTCGAAAATAAGGAATATGTCCATGCCCGCGCTCGCCGCCGCCGTGACGAAGCTATCCACCACGTCATCGGCATAAGGCGTATAGCCAAGCAGGTTTTGTCCGCGCAGCAGCATGCGCAAAGGCGTTTTTGTGACATGCTTTTTAAATGTGCGTATGCGCTCCCACGGGTCTTCACCGAGATAGCGTATGCATGAATCGAAGGTCGCGC
>CAZZNN010000016.1:0-19326 GCA_964655605.1 uncultured Oscillospiraceae bacterium | reverse complement strand
ATTGCGGAATTGTGTAATGGTAGCACCTACGACTCTGACTCGTATTGTCTAGGTTCGAATCCTAGTTCCGCAGCCATGTTTACCTAAACTCGACATCAGCGTACTTTGTATGCTGATGTCAGTTTTTGTTGCGTTGCATTTCATCAAATAGTATAATAGTAGAGAGTAAAGACTGAACATGAAGATTATTTATAATAGGAGGTGTCTTTATGTTATTGGCCATACATTTGATTATTACAATGTTATTTATTCTTCTCGGAATTATCTTTTCATGTGGAAAAGGGGCTGGACTGATTGCAGGGTATAATACGTCGTCTGCCGCCGAGAAAGCAAGATATGATGAGAAAGGGCTTTGTAAGGGTATGGCAAAGCTCATGTTTGCATTAGCTGCGTGCTGGTTGGTGATTGCATCTAGCGAAATATTCAAAACCATGATTTTACTGTGGATAGGGCTGTGCCTGTTTATGGTAGTGATTGTGGCGGGTTTAATTTATTTGAACACTGAAAATAGATTTAAAAAATAATCTTGCCATACAAAATGAGCATAAATCGCAATACACAGTCAATCAGATTGCGCACCTTTTCATTTTTATGATATAGCTTTCGTTTACGAAAGCATCCTTTACACTGGGCTTGATTTATGGCAGTATTAGACATTGTCAGGCAGACGGTTGAAGGCTCCAATGGGACTGCTATCACTAAAAAGCATAATGTATTAACGTATTATTTGCCAGAAGATGGGCTGAACAATGGGAAAAGGAGGTGGCAAATCATGGGGAAAAAGTTTAAGCTGTGGAATGCAAAGGAACAACGCTACGATGAGCTTGAAGAGAATAGCGTGAAGTGTCCGTTATGCGGTGAATACACTTTTTCAGAAGACGATGATGACACGATGTGTAGTAATTGTGGTTGGATAAACCATGGTACTGCTCTTGCCTTTCCCGATAGCCGATTTGCTTTGCACATGTCATTCAACGAAGCAAAAAAAGCTTTTGCCGAAGGTAGACCAATCGAATAGTACAAAAGAATAGTGTGATTAACAAGGTCGCTTTTATGCGGCCTTTTTCTTTGGCGCGAGGAGGTGACACCTACGAACGATATTGCAAGGCGCGAAACGGTTTAAGCGGAGGCAAAGAAGAAGTTCCGCGGCCACGATAAGCTGAACGCGAAAACGACGCCTACCTTCCCCAATGTGGTCATGCTGACAGCGCAGGCGCACAGTAACTTATATGTCGAATATTTCATATAATGCAGCAAAGACCGTATGTAAGGAAGGTTGATTATATGAAAAAAAACGATAATGATATAAATAATTGCCGATGTTCGTGTGAACCTCGATGTGAATGCAGACCCGTGTGCCCGTGTGTAATACCAGGCCCGCCAGGCCCACCGGGCCCGCAAGGCGCGCCGGGGCTACAAGGCGAGCCGGGCGAGCGCGGCCCGCAAGGCGCGCCGGGGCTACAAGGCGAGCCGGGCGAACGCGGTCCGCAAGGCGCGCCGGGATTACAGGGCGAGCCGGGCGAGCGCGGCCCAGCCGCGGCTACGATTCCGTTTTCCATATCGGGTTATGGCGGCGGGAGGGATTTTCAAACAACGGCGGACGGCGATCCGTATTCAGTCTCGTTTGCGGGGTTTGGGGATAGCGCCATATCGGTGGAATTGACCGACGGCGAGTGGGAAAACAAAACGATTTCCCTAATAGACGATTATTATTACGGCAGTTCGTTCATAATGCCGTTCGACGCGGTGCTCAAAAGGATATATGTCCTGTTTGCGTCTCAGGACGAATTTCAGCTTGCTGACGGTGTCACGCTAAAGCCCTTTGTCATGATCGCCACGTGTCCTGGCGAGGAGCTTGTGTATACAATATTGGCAGATACCATAACGTATTCAGAACCCTATGAATCGGGCGCGATGATAGCGAGAAACTCCATAAGAAAGGGCTCTTTGGAAAATCTTGAGCTTGAGATACCCGCCGGAACTCTCGTTGCGATAGTCTGCGGAATGCAGAGCGAGGGGACGGATCAGGAGCAGCATTTACGCGCGGTGTTAAGCGGCGGGCTTTTCTTTGAATGAAAGCCTGCGGCCACCGCCGGAATATGGAGGCGGCATGACTGCGCGCGAACAAGTGACAGAGCTTATAAGCAAGCGCAAATTCACAAATGCGAGCGTCTCCGAAAGCTCAGACATATATAGGGATCTGGGCTTCGACTCGCTCGCGTTTGTGGAGCTTTTGGTTCAAATAGAAGATAAGCTTGCGATTTTGTTTGACATCGAAGAAATGGAGAGCTGCATTAACGTTGGCGTGCTTTTGAATATCGTTGAGAAAAGGTGTGAATGCCATGCGGTATGAAATAAAAAAACTCCTGCTTAAAAATCCCGATGGCAGGACTGCGGCGATAGCGGGGGACGAGGCCATAACGTATGGCAGGCTTGCCGCTGAGACAGAGCGCATGAAGGAGCTGTTTTCGCGGCTTGACGCAGAAGTGATCGCGATTTTTTTGCCGAACGGAGTCCGCTTTTTATCCGCGCTTTTTGGGGTGATATACGCGGGCAAGACCGCTTTCCCGCTAAACACGGCGCTCGTAGGCGGCGAGCTCGCCGGATTGCTCGCGCATGCAAATGTCCGCGCGGTGGTGAGCGAGGAAGGCTGCCGGGGCATTTTGGAAACGGCAAGGGAAGCGGCAGGACTTGAATTTCAAATAATAACGGAAAAAACCGAGCAATCGGATACCACCTGCGAATGCGGCCATCGCACGCGTGAGCAGGCGGCTCCGAATGAAGCCATGCTGCTGCTCAACACATCAGGAACTACGGGTAACATCAAAATAGTGGGGCTTTCGCAAGTAAATATAGAATCGAACGTAAGGGCGTATTTGAATAAAGTGGATTTTGAAAGGTACGGCGGGGATAAATATATACTCGCCGCCCCTTTTTCATCGGCCTATGGCATAATGATAATTTTCGCTTCCATAATCAAGGGCTTTACGCTGATTGCGCTCAGGGAAAACGAGAACCCCTTGGGCATGCTCGCGCTTGCGAAAAAACACGAAGCCGTCTATTACGAGGGCGGCTCGTCCATGCTCATCATGCTTGATATGATAGTGAGAAATAAAAGCGCCAATATCGAATACCCTAAATATTTCGGCTTTGGCGGAAGCAGAGTCTCCGTCGAAATCTTGAGGCGGCTTATGCGGACTTTTCCGGATAAGGATTTTTGTCTTGGCTACGGAATGACGGAGGCGTCCCCGCTCATCACAAAATTTTCCAAACACGCGAGCATAGAAAAGGCGGATTCGGTCGGCACGCCTATAGATAACGAGCTAGTGCTGATAAAAACCGGCGACGGGCTTACCGATAGCCCAAATGTTATAGGGGAAATACTTGTGAGCGGGCCAAACGTTACCCTTGGATATATCAATAACGAGCGCGAGACCCAAAAGGCATACCAAAATGGTTTCCTGCATACCGGCGACATAGGGTATTTTGATGATGACGGCTACCTCTATCTGTGCGGAAGGAAGAAGAACATTATAATCGTAAGGGGCTTTAACGTTTATCCTGATGAGATCGAGGACGTTTTAATGAGCGGCGGAGCGGCTGTAGACTGCTTTGTTTATGGCGAACAGGACGAAAGCGGCAACGAGAGGGTCTGTGCCGACGTAGTTCCGGCGTCGAATGCGGTAAAAAAGGAGGAGCTGATGGAATTGTGCCGCATGCGGCTCGCGCAGTATAAGCTTCCGGAAAAGATAAATATAGTAAAAAATATTACAAAGACCTTGAATGGCAAGAATAGAAGGAGACCGTGAGCCGCCATGGAACCGATAAATTTTCCCGGACTTAATTGCTATAACAATAGCCTTATAACTATAGCCAAAAAAATGGGCGTAGACTATACGCGCGCGTTTTACAACCTGTGGTGGGAAAATGATTTTGCTTATGAGCAGACGCGCGGCGCGTACTCGTCAAAAAGGCTGTATGAAAACCTCGCGAGGCTGGGCGTGCAAACGAAAAGGCAAGCCTGCGGCGATGCGGGCGAGGCGCGAGCCGCTATTGAAACAATAGATGAGGGAGAATATTTTGTAGTCGGCATGGATCCTTTTTTCGTGCCATGGAACGATATTTTTAATGTTCGCCACGGCCGGCATTATTTCATAATGCAAAGGACGAGCGACTGCGAATATTTATGCGTAGATCCCACCTATAGAAAATTCGGCATGAGAATGAGCGGGGAGGAGCCGTTAGAACACATATTCGAGGTGGCGGCGGTGAAAAAAACGTGCGCTGTGGGCGATGCGGAGGCGACCGATGGCTTTTATATGATAGAAGCCGCGATAAACGGCGTGAGATATAGGCTTGAGAATGCGCCCTATTATGCCCAAGCCGATGAGCTTCTTGAATACCACCGCAAAATCGCCGGGTATGTGGACGCCCTAATCAATAACCGCCTGCTTTTCAGGCGCTATATAGGCACGCGTTCGCAAGCCTTCAATCAGGACGGCACATTTATGCCGGACGGATACTTCATGGCGTGGGCCGCCGTTAAAAACGGACTGTATAAGGCCGCGCTCAACCGCGAGCGCGAATCGCTTACGCCAAAGATAAGCAATTTGCTCGCGGTGCTGCTCGATAAGGAACGAAATTATGATAGAAAGCTAAATTTTAGCGTATAAAGAAGCCTTATTCACTTCCTCACACGCTTATGGCTGCTCGAAATAGCTCCGCAGGGGCAGACGAGTACGCACAGATGGCAGCCAACGCAGTTTTTGCCTATCAGCAAAGGCTTGCGCGTGTCCGCGCTGAAGCTTAGCGCCTGATGTCCGCCGTCACGGCAGGAAATATAGCAGCGCCCGCAGCCAACGCAGCGTTCGCGGACAAACCGCGGGTATATAATGGTGTCTCGCTCAAGCTCATTGGTGTCGACAATATTTTCAAGCGCCAGGCCGACAAACTCGTCTATATGCCTGTAGCCCCTTTGCGCCATAAATATTTTCAGTCCCAGCGCAAGGTCGTCAATTATGCGATAGCCAAATTGCATTACGGCTGTTGTTATCTGCAGGCTGCGCGCGCCGAGCAGCAAAAATTCCGCCGCGTCCCGCCAGGACTGTATGCCGCCCATGCCGCTGATGTGCTTATCGCGCAGCGCGGCGAACTGGCCAAGCTCTGATATGAACCTGAGCGCAATGGGCTTGACCGCCGCGCCGGAATAGCCGCCCAATGATGAATAGCCCTTGATGGCGGGAGCCGTTGCGTATGTATCTAAATTGACGTTTGTAATGCTTTTGATCGTGTTTATGGCGGCAATGCCGTCCGCCCCGCCCTCAATGGCGGCTTTTGCCGCGGGACGCATATCCAGCACGTTTGGCGTCATTTTTGCGAGTATGGGCAGCTTGCTGCCGCGCCTTACCGCCATTGTGTATCGGCGCACGGCGTCCGGCGACTGGCCAACGTCCACACCAAGCCCCTTATCCTCCATGTTCGGGCACGAGAAGTTGCACTCTATCACGTCCGCACCCGCGAGAGTGACGGCCGTGGCGAGATATTCCCACTCCTGCTCGTTGCGCCCCATGATCGAGGCGATTATCGCTTTGGTTGGATATTGCTCTTTGAGCTTGATAAAAATTGAAAGATTGTCCTCAAGCGCATGATCCGATAGCTGCTCGATATTCTTAAAGCCGTAGAACGCGCCGTCGCCGCCCTTGAGAGCGGAAAAACGGGGCGAAGCCTCGTGAATATCCATAAGGCTTATCGTTTTAAAGGCGACGCCCGCCCAACCGGCGTCAAAGGCGCGCGCGCACATTTCATAATTGCTGGCGACAACGGAGGAGGATAGCAGAAATGGGTTTTCAAGCTTCACTCCGCAAATATCAGTTGAAATATCAACGGCGTCCACCTTGGGCGTTTCCTCCGTAAGCTGCGAGCCGAAAGAAGAAAGCAGCTTTGGGATAAGCACGCCGCCGGGACAGGCTGAGGCGCACGGCGCGGAACAGTTGGCGCATATATCCTTGCCGCCCCATAAAACGCTCGCTCCGTAAGCATTGTCAAAGCGGAGCGAACGCAGCACCCGCGCGGGGTCGCCCGCCGGGCAGGCGGCGGAGCAGGGCGCGTCGTGGCAAAGCAGGCATTTATGCAGTTCGAGCAAATTCAGTGTTTCATGCGAATTATTTGTTGTTAACATCGGCGGTTCTCCTATTCAGCTTAGGTTTGCTCAATTCAGCCCTCGATGGCGCTTTTTAACTCGGCTTGAGCCACAGGAAGCGCTATGGGGTGAATAAAGCTTTCAAATACATCGGGGCAATCCTCGAATTCCTGCCGGCTTGCGAGCAGAAAAAGTCTCGCGTCCGGATTTTTTTCATGCACAAAATCGCATAGCTCCAGCCCGTTCATTCGCTTCATGTTAAGCTCGGTGAAGAGCATGCTCACAGGATTGTTAAATGCGTACTTCGCCGCCATGAGCGGATCGGGGATGGACATCACCAAACCGTCCGGAACGACGCTTTGAAGCATGAGAGCTGTGCCATGAAGCCTTTCTATGAAGCTGTCTACTAAAAGAATTGTCATATTGCACCTCTAGTTTGCAAATTCTTTATCATGCTATTGTTTAGTATATCATATTTATCATAGTGCAACAAAAGTGCAACACGAAAATTCGCGCGGAGTTTTGTTGCACTTTTGTTGCACCGGGCGGTGTATCATATAAATGTAAAGCTAATTGAGGTGAACTATTATGACTCAGCGAAAAAAGCAATATCAAACCTTGCCTGAAAATCCTCCTGCGCGCGGCATGAGCATTGGCGAAATTCGCTATGCGCAAAGGACGCCCGTGCTTTGCCCTCACTGTCTGGCTGAAAAGGTTCATGTTATGTGGTACAGCATATACGATAATGTCACGTATTACTCTTGCCATGGGTGTGGGAAGGATTTTTACGGCAGCGTGATAAGGCGTCCCTCGATGTCCATAGAGGTTCACACGGTAAAGCTAGTATAAACAGGACAAATATTTGCCCATTACAAACGATGTTTAAGGAGAAAAATAAATGAATACCATTGAACAGCCGAAAAATAGCACATTGAGCACATTGTTTATGAATCCGCTGGTAAGAAAGCTCAGTAAGGTCACCGAAACGAGCGACATTTCCGCCACTTATGCCGGAATATCCGGCAAGTGCCTGTTCTTTATTGCCATGGTGCTTGCGGGCGTAGCTTTGCAGATGATTTTAAACAGCATAGCGCCTATAACCGGCACGCTGGACGGCAACGACATAACCGTGTCGGCAACGGCCACCATAGCGGCGTTCGTGGCGCTTGGCATATTCCTTATTACCCCGTTTATCGCGTTTCTCATTCGTCCAACGATACCCGTTACCGGCACGCTTTATTGCGTAAGCACGGGCTATTTGCTCACGTTTTTCGCAACGATACTCGTTGATGCAAGGAGCATAATGCTAATAGCGCTCGCGCTCACAATAGCCGTGGTAACGGTGATGGCGCTCCTTTATTCAAGCGGCAAAATAAAAGTAACGCAGAAGTTCCGCACCGTTGTAACTACGCTGCTGCTTGCAAGCGTCGCGGGCGCGCTTATATTCTTTATTTGCTCGCTTATCCCCGGATTGCGCGACGTGGTAACGTTTTTTCAAAACAACAGGATTTTGAAAATAGCATGCGCCGTTGGCGGCGTAGTCATCGCCACGCTTTTCCTGCTGGTGGATTTTGACACCGTGCAAAAAGCCGTGGAGAAACGGCTCCCCAAAAAATATGAGTGGATAGCCGCGTTCGCGCTTGTGTTCTCAGTGATATGGCTGTATTTCAAAATTCTCGATCTGCTCTCGCAGGCAAAGGGACAAAACTAAGAGCCTAAAAAACCATCCACCGGCTTGGCCGGTGGATATTTTTTTGCGCGACGCATTTCAAAGAGCTAAGCAAATTTGATAAAAAGGCCGAAATAATGTATAATAATGTAAATTATTGGTGGTTTTCCAATAGGCGTCACCCCAGTAAACATCGAAAGGAAGCTTTCGCAAGCGGGCTTGTTGAGCGAAGGCTGCGGGTTTGTAATGTCAAAGCGGCTTTTTATTGCGCAGGTGGCGATTGTGCTGGTGGCGGTCACAGGAGCGCTTTTACTGCTGATAAATAATAGGCAGTCCATGCTTTCCGTGCCGGGAAAAGTTGATTTTACGGGCGAATACAGCAGGGATTATGAGACGTGGCTTCCCCTGACCGATAGCGCCGATATTCAAGCCAATGATGGCGAGCTTTGGCTGCGCGGGCATATAGACCCGGGTCTTGATTTGGGCGGCAGACTTAACTTTTTTGTTGATCATATCGGCTATAGCATATATGTAAATGGTGCAGCATACGCTCAAAACGCGGTCATAGAGCTTGAAGGCAAACTTGAATCCTCCGCAGAATGCGTGAGGCTGTGGGATTATATTGTCGGCGCCGAAATAAAAGCAAGCGACGATGTTGAAATCCACCTGTTCAACCCTCATTGCTTTGGCAATAAAAACGCTTACCGTGATTTCATAGCTACTATTTGCGTTACTCCCAATATAACGGACGTGTTAAACAATATGCTAAAACCATATTGCGAGCCGTTTGAGCTGATAGGCACAGTTATAATCATCGCGGCGCTTCTATTGATGGGCGCCGCCGGTTCGGCCGTGGTGCTGCGCGTAAAAATAGGCGGCGCGCTGCTCAAATTCGGTGTTCTCTCGGCTTTTGCCGGAGGCTTTTTCATATTGGATACGGCGAATACCACCGTGTTTTCAAATACTGTTGCGCTTAAAACCTATGGCTTTCAGGTTTGCATGATGCTCTTTACGCTGTGGCTTGCCTTCTGCGTGCCCGATAGCCTGTCCGGCGGACGAAAAAAGCTTGCAAAGATAATTATGTGGGCGTCCGCCTTGGTGGACGTGGTTTTGATAATGCTGTCTATAACCGGCGCGGTGCTTATATATGATACGATTTGGCCGTGGGCGCTGTCGCAATTCATCATGATACCGCCGCTTATAGCTTGCTGTGTGCTTGAGATACGCCATGGAAGCGATAGGGCGCCGTATTCATATATGCTGGTGTTTATCACGGTGCTGCTGGATTTGGCGGGCGTCGGCGCGAGCATGTATTCTCACGGCACATGCACCAAAGCCGCGTTTGTGCTCGTGTTTGCGCTGTATATGATAAAAACCGTGGCGCTGATAATAAAGGATTATCAAGGCGCCGCTCGCGCTGAAAAAATGGAAAAGGAGCTTGAGGATAACCGCATTTCAATAATGCTTTCGCAGATACAGCCTCATTTTCTTTATAACGCGCTCACAACGATAAAGCATTTATGCAGGCAGAAAGACCCTCGCGCCGAAGGTGTGGTAACGAGCTTTGCAAAATATCTGCGCGGCAATATGGATTCGCTCACCAATAAGGAGCCAATACCCTTTACAAGCGAGCTTGCGCACCTTGAAAGCTATTTGGCTATCGAGCGGCTGCGATTTCCAAAAGTGAATATCGTTTATGATATAGCGGCTGAGAACTTTCTGCTTCCGGCGCTAACGGTGCAGCCGATGGTTGAAAACGCCATTCGCTACGGCGTCACTCAAAAGGAAAGCGGCGAGGGCAGCGTCAAGGTTTCCTCGTGGGAGGACGCCGCCGCGTGGTATATATGCATAGCGGACGACGGCGTTGGCTTTGACGCGGCAGCCGTTAACCATGACGGCCGCAGTCACATAGGCATATCCAATACCAAGGCGCGGCTTGGCGCGATGTGCTCTGGAGAGCTGTCAATCCAAAGCGAAATAGGCGTCGGCACGAGAGTAACCATAAAGCTGCCTAAAAGCGGAGCAGCGGAAGAAAGGGCTTTGAACAATGAAAGTATTGTGCGTGGACGATGAACCCATAGTTTTGGAGGAGGTAAGGGAGCTTGTGGCGAGCCAGCCGGACGTAAACGAAGCGGCCGCATTCCTTTCAAGTGAAAAAGCGCTCGAATGGGCTAAAGCAAACTCTCCGGACGCTGCGTTTCTGGATATAAATATGGCGCGAATGAATGGTCTCATGCTCGCAAAATGCATAAAGGAGCATGTAAAGGATTGCGCCATAGTGTTTGTAACCGGCTATTCGCAATATGCCGTGGACGCATTTGCGCTGCGTGCGGACGGGTATCTTTTAAAGCCCGCGACGGCGGCGGACGTGCGTTGCGAGCTTGATAACATAAAAAGCAAGCGGCCTTTATGCGCGCCCGCCAGCGCAAATCGCATTCGTGTGCAGTGCTTTGGCAATTTTGAGGCGTTTGCCAATGGCGCGCCGCTCCGCTTTGAACGTGGTAAAACAAAGGAGCTTTTGGCGTATCTGGTCGACCGCCACGGCGGAAGCGCCACGATGGGCGAACTTATAGCCGTGCTGTGGGAGGACGCGCCGGATACATCGTCCATACGCAGCAATTTAAGAAATCTTATATACGATTTAAAAAGCACGCTCTCGCGCGTGGGCGCGGACAACGTGCTTGTAAAGGATCGCGATACCGTCGCGCTTAATTGCGCGCATATCGATTGCGATTTTTATGATTTTCAAAAGCGCATGCCATACGCCGTAAATCTCTATAGAGGCGAGTATATGTGCCAGTATTCATGGGCGGAGATCACGGGCGCTGAATTATTCTAGCAAAGCCGGAATAATTTAAAGCTGCAAAGCTGCATGGCTGCTTTTAGAGGCGCGTTTCCGCTTCTTCCTTCGCGGGATACATGAAAAGCGCACAGGACGCAGGCACCAGGAGAATGCGCGCTTGAAGGGCGGAGAAGCTCTTGGTCAAATAAGCCCTATGCAGTAGAGCGCCGCGAGCGCCCATTCCTGAGGTGATGCAGCGTCTTTGACTTCGCCGGCTTTTTAATGCTATAATCATTTAATATTTGACATGGCGCTTGGGGGAGGCGACGCAATGCAAAAACTTACAAGGGCGAATATGCGCACCGGAGTCGCCGTTTTTCTGTTGGTCGTTCTGGCTGTTTATTTCCGCTTTATTGGCAAATTGGGCGTATTGCCGACGCTTGCGGGACTTGTGCGTTCATTTATATATATTGGCTTGTTTGGCGCGTGGGGCGTTTCCATATCGCGCCGCATAGTGCAAAAGCAAGCGCGGCGATATTTGATGGCTGCGGCCGGTTTCATCGTATCTTGGATGACTATACGAACCATTAAATTCTTTATCGCTTCGGATATAAATTTGATCCGTCAGCTTTGGTATGCTTACTATATACCCATGCTTTTCGTTCCGCTGCTTGCGCTCTTTGTTGCGCTCTCGCTCGGGCGGGCGGAAAACTACCGTCTGCCAAGGCAAGCGGCGCTGTTGTTTATTCCAACAGGCATATTGGTTTTGCTTGCGCTCACAAACGACGCGCACCAGCTCGTTTTCACATTTCCGCCGGGTATGTCAGCTTGGTCTGATGATAATTATGCGTATAACATCTGCTATTGGCTCATTGTTAGCTGGGAGGTTATATGCGCCGCGGCGGCGATAGTTATAATGCTTATTAAATGCCGTATCCCGCAAAGCCGCAAAGTGCTGTGGCTGCCGCTGGCGCCGTTTATAGCGTCGCTGCTTTACGGCCTTATGTATGTCACGGGCGTTCCTTGGCTGGTGGTAGTTGCCGGCGATATTACAGCGGCGCAATGCCTGCTTTATATGGCGGTGTTTGAAAGCTGCATACAGTGCGGCCTTATCCAGTCCAATACGGGGTACGACCTGATATTCCCCGTGTCCAGCGTCTGCGCTCAAGTCGTAGATAAAAATTACAATGTCGTCTTTTCCTCCGTTTCAGCGAGTGAAGTGCCTAAAACTGTGCTCAAGCAAACGCAGGCGGGCGCCGTGGCGCCAGATAGAAACACGCTTTTAAAGGGCAACGCCATACGCGCTGGCTATGCTATTTGGCAGGAGGACGTAACGGAGCTTGCGGACGCGATAGACGAGCTCAAGGAAAACCAGGAGCGGATAATGCACGCAAACGATGTGGAGCGCGAAAATTATAACACTAAGCGCCTCATAAATCAGCTTCGCGAAAAAAACAGGCTGTATGATCTTTTGCAGACGCAAACCGCAAGGCAGAACGAGCTTTTAAGCGATGTGCTCGACGCTTATTACAGCTCAAAAAGCGAAAATGAAAGGCGAGCGCTTTTGGCAAAAGCGGCCGTTTTCGGCGCGTATATAAAGCGCCGCGGAAATTTAGTGCTTTTGCAGGAACAGAGCGAGCAGCTTAATTGCGCGGAGCTTACGCTTTGCTTAAATGAGTCCATGCAGAATTTAGAGCTTATGGGCGTAAAATGCGAGCTGACCATCAAGCTTGACGGCATGATAGCCCACAATACCGCCACGCGAATATACGATCTGTTTCAAGCGGTAGTGGAAGCTGCGCTTGAAAGCCTTTTAGGCGTATGGGTGCATATATCTCAAAAGGGGAGCGACGTGGCGGCGCGCATCGAGGCGGTCAGCGGCGCGGACCTTTCAAAATTTGAGTGCTGCGGCATAAAGGCAGCGTGCCATGACGACGGCACATGGAGCGTGACGTTAAGGCTGCCAAAGGGAGGCGAGCGGGAATGATGCCATTTTATCTTAGCTCAAGCGCAGAGCGCACAGGCATTTTAGCGGCGCTTTTCATGGCGCTCCTGCTCATGCTTACGCTTCTGTTTATCACCTTCGGCAAAAAGAACAGAGCGCTGTGGTTTATAAACGCCTCGGTATTCCTTGTGTTTTTTGCATTGCTGATAATTCTGTGCGTCGAGCAGAAATATATCGCAAAAGGTCTGCCGCTGATATTTCGTTCGCCTATCCCGCTGTGGGGCTTGTGGTGCGCCGTTGCGGCGTTTTTCCTGTATGCGGCGGGCAGCTTTGCGGCAAAGCGGCGAAAAAGAGAGAGGACGATAGACCTTAGCTCAATAAAGGAAGCTATGGATACGCTGCCTGCCGCTGTGTGCTATTTCACGGAAAAGGGCATGGTCAAGCTGTGCAATCTTCAAATGTATCGCCTGTTTTATTCGCTTGCTCAGTGCGATTTGCAATCGCTCGCTGAGCTTCACGCCGCGCTCAACGAGTGCGATGCGCATACGGGTGTCATCAGGCTTTCAGGCGATGAGCCGGTTTATCTGTTTCCAAACGGAAAGGCATGGCTTTTCACGGAGGGCGCCGCGCAGCTCACTCGCGGCGACGCTTATACGGAAGCCGTATTTTACGATGTAACCGAGCTTTATGAAAAAAGGGTTGAAATAGAGGCGCAGACGGAGAAACTGCGTGAGCTAGGCAAAAACATACGCACACTTTCTGAAAATGTGGTTGCAATGACGAAGGAGGAGATGCTCTCCTTTAAAACCGCGCTTCACGACCGCATGGGCGCGGGGCTTATCGCGGCGCGGCAGGCGCTGCTGCAAAATAAGCCAACTGAGGAAATGGACGCGCTTATCGGCGCGTGGAAGCGCTCTGTCGCGCTTATAAAGCAGGATAACGACGGCGATAGGGGCGAGCTGCCCGAGCTTATAAGCGACGCTGCCGCCATAGGCGTTGATATTAGCATAAAGGGCGAGCTGCCTGCGGACGCGCAGACGCATAAGGTGTTTCTCGACGCTATGCGCGAGTGCCTGACAAATTGCGTCCGCCACGCAAATGGGACAGAGCTTGTGGCTTTGGTGGAGTGCGACGATAAAAATTATACCCTTACCGTTACGAATAACGGCGAGCCTCCGCGCGAGAGGATAGTGCCGCGCGGAGGTCTTGCAAACCTTATGAAGCGTGCGAGCCATCTTGGCGGCGCGGCGCACATACAGTCCCTGCCCGCGTTCATGCTCATAGTGACAATACCAAGAGAAAGGGGAATTTTGCAATGAAGCAAGTGCTTATCGTGGAGGATCAGCGTATGGCGCGCGAGAATATGGAGAGCATAGTGCGCTCGTCTGAGCGCTACGCCCTTGGCGGCACCATCTCGGACGCGGGACTCGCGCTCGCTTTCTGCTCAAGAAAGCCCATTGACCTTATTCTTATGGACGTTTGTACGCTTGGCCGCAAGGACGGCATAGCTGCCGCCGCCGAGATAAAAAAAGCGTTTCCGGCGATAAAAATAATTATCGTGACCTCAATGCCGGAGGCCGGTTATCTCGATAGAGCCCGCGAGGCGTGCGTGGATAGCTTTTGGTATAAGGAGCTCAGCCCGGAGGAGCTTATAGATGTGATGGAGCGCACTATGAACGGCGAGCGCATATTCCCTATAGATAAGCCGAAGGTGAAGCTCGGCCAAGCCTCCTCCGCCGACCTTACCGAAGGGGAGCTTAGGGTGCTAAGGCAGGTAATGGAGGGTCTTGAGTATGACGAAATAGCCAAGACGCTTAGCATATCGCGCAGCACGGTGAATTATCACATTTCAAATATCCTTTCAAAAACCGGCTATGCCAATAAAACGCTGCTCGCCATTGCGGTAGCGAAAAAGCAATTTATTATTCCGAGTCTCGGTGATGAGGAATAAAGGCAAGCCGCCCTGTTCATGTGAACGGGGCATTTTTTTTGCTTATCTGATATTCTGACTTTGTGAAGATTGTGGGAATAGGGGATAGCTGCATGAAAAACGCACGGCTTTTCAGTGGGGAGGGCAAAAAATTTGCCATCATAGCGATAGTGGCCGCAATAGCCCTTGCGGCATGCGTTACCGTATGGCTTATCCTTATGCCGTCGCAGGAAATTCAAAGCCGCGGCGACCCCGCGCGCACCGATGCGTGGAAGCTTGAGCGAACGCAGGGAGAGTGGGCGTCTGAGGATAGCAAATTCGCTTTGGATATTCTTAACTATGATTTTACTCTTAAAATAGACGGCGTGTATGCGCTTATAGGCAGTTTCTATTTTGAAGCGTCGGAGCAGGATATGCAAGCGCGGTTCAATATGCGCGTTGACCCGTCCTCATGCATATATCCGGACGCTGAAGACGCCATAGTATTTGATATTGACGAAATGTGGCATGAGCAGGGCGCGATATTTATTAGGCACGCGCCATTGTCCGACGGGACGGAATGCGAGCCTGTACGTCTTATTTTAGCCAAGACCAATCAAATGAAGTGAAAATTCTCAAACCCTGTTCATGTGAATGGGGCGCTATTTTATTTGTCTTGTTACACTGATAAAAGGAAATTGGATAGAGTTTGTCCTATTGGAGAAGGGTGGATTGAATAATGCGTCGCGTTGTCATCAATATGAAAAACAGCCTTTTTGCCGACGCAGTAAAACAGGCGTTGACCAGATTTGATTCCGACTTTGAATCATATAGCTCTGACAGCACCGATGAAACTATGCAGCTATGCCGCATATTGCATCCATACGCGCTGATTATGGAGGTCGCCGCGCCCGCCCCGTGGAATCTTGAAGAACGCTTGAAACGGCGCAATGAGGTCAAGACCTGGTATCCGGATTGCAAGGTTGTGCTGGTAGTAGATGAAAATGTGGAAAAAAAGCTTGCGGACAGGGTGCGTCAGGCAAAAAAGGACGGGCTTATAGATAATTTCATTTATTGCTCAGTATCCACGGCCTATCTTTCGGCCGTGATAGACGCGCTGTAAAAATCGAGTTACTAACCGCGGCGGCGGTTCAAATATCACAATGTTAAGCAAGGTTTAAGGAGGAAAGTAACAATGGCATTCTGCACCAAATGCGGCGCTCAAATTCCGGACGGGACTAAATTCTGCCCCGGCTGCGGACAAAAGATAGAGGCGGCGGCTCCTGTGGGCGCGCAGCCCGCTGAAGAAACAAAACAGGCGCAAGCGCCCACGGCCGGTTCATATCAGCCTAGCTATACTCAGCAGGGCGAGAGCGCGTCAGCGCCCGAGCAGCATACCTATTCAGCGCCTGAGATGCATGAGCAGGAAACGCAGCACGGCTTTTCCGCGCCCGCACAGCAGAGCTACCAAGCTCCTCAGCAGGGTTATCAAGCCACGCAGCAGAGCTATCAGGCTCCTCAGCAAAGCTACCAGGCTCCTCAGCAGGGCTATCAAGCTCCTCAGCAGAGCTATCAGGCTCCTCAGCAAGGCTATCAGGCCCCGCAGCAGACCGCTTACGCAAGCGCGCCGAAGGCCAAAAAGCCCGCGAATAAGTCGCTCATATTCATAATAGGCGGCGTGGCGCTGGTGGCGATAATCGCCGTAGTGCTTATTTTGGTGCTTGGCGGCAAGGGCGGCACTGCCGCAGCAGACCCCAACGCGGGCGTATATACCGCTGTCAGCGGCGAAATGTTCGGCATGGAAATGAGCGTTGCGGATATATGGTCGCAGGGCTTCACAATAGAATTAAAAGATAATGGCAAATGCACTCTTGCCATAGACGGCGCGAAGTCCGATGGCAAGTGGATGCTCGCGGGCGATAAGCTTCATATTGAAGGTGCCGGCCTTACCTGTGACGGCACGCTCAGCGCGGGCAAGCTGACGCTTGAGAATGTGCTCGATATGGGCATCACGCTCGTATTTAGCAAGGACGGCGCGGCGAGCGCAGGCAATGCGGGCGGCCTGGACGCTTCCGGCGGCTTGGCAAACGCGCCAGTAAACGCCGCGGCCGCGTCGGATATACAGAAGCAGTGGAACGGCACATGGTACGGCTGCCTGTATGTGAGCGAATCAACAGGCGCTTTTGCTGATATATCAACAGGCCGTTATGACGCGTACATGGTAGTTGAGGTAGATGGTGAGGGCAAGGGTCAGTTCGCCGTGTATCTTGCCAATGTTCAAGATGCCTTCGCTCTTGCCAACTGCGAAGCAAAGCCGGAGGGCTTATACACCATAGACGGCGCTGTGGCTGGCGGCGAGGAAATGTACGCCTATAATTGGATGTTCCTGCCCATGCCCGATTATCCCGATCAGTATGTCATGGGCGACGTTATAGAAAATGGCGACAACATGTTCGACTATAAGCTTTTCATGAAGCAGTGGGGCGGAAGCTGGCAGAAAGAGATAGACAGTGATTTTGCCATAGTTCCTCCCTCCGTTGAAAGCTATGATAGCGCCATTGCATACGGTGAGCTGCCCCCGGTTGGCTTTGCGCCGATAGAATATGAAGGCACGGCGGCGTCCTCCGGCTTGGGCGGCGACACCCAGGCGCCCGCCGAGCCCACCGAGCCTCAACCTCTAAGCGGCGATTACGGCAAGTCTCAGGCCGATGCGGACGGCATAGTGCAGCTCGACGCGCTCGTCGCCGCCGTCAGGTATTGCGACGAGCACCGCAGCGTGGTCACCTATGAGGAGGTATACAATATGATGGGCGGCGTGCACGGCATAGCGCAGGTGGATAGAGATATATGGAAGCCGGGCGAGGTTCATTCGTATAATTGGGTGGCGGCGAGCGGCGAGTATTGCTACATCAATTTCGACGTTGCGGCCGATGGCAGCGAAACCTGGAGGTCAATGTCCTATACCATGGGTCTGTTAGGCTAGCGCTATCAGTTTTTGGGTCGCTGCGCTTGGAAACGCGACCCGAAAACCGAAATGAGCGCCGATTTTAGATAAACACACCATTCAAGGAGGAATATTAAATGATTAAAAGAATTGCTGCGGCGCTTATGGCGCTAATGATGATAATTGCTCTTACCGCCTGTGGCAGCAAGGGCCCGGACGCGACTGGAAAATATATGTGCGTGAGCGCCATCTACAGCGATGGCCTTGGCGAGCCTGCGGGCGAGTGGATAGAGCTTAAAAACGGCGGCAAGGGCACCTATCACGACGGCGATATGGATTTTGAGTTTGAGTGGAAGCTTTCCGGCGAAACCTTCAATGGCAAGGTATTGCTTTGGGGTCTGGAAAACCCAATGGACGGCACCCTGAAGGACGGCGTAATAACCGTTAAGTATGGCGATGTCGATATGCGCTTTGAAAAGGACGGAGCAAACGCGCCCGCCGCGAACGGCGCGCCCGTCTCTGACGGCGAACCAACGTCCAATAGCGGCGCGTTCGTCCCATCGGGCTTCTTTGACGGCGTGAACGTCGCCCTTACTATGGACGACGCCTTTGCGGGCGCTGTTGCCGGAGGCGCTGGCGGCGAGGACGGCGGCTTCGTTTCGCCCACAACGAGCATTGAGCTTGGCAAAATGTGGTTTGGCGTAATGCAGGTCACCAATTTCTCCGGAAAAGGCGATGGCGACTATGAAAAGGATATAATCGCGTTAATAAATGAAACCAGCGCCGGGCGCGCGTTCATAGAGATATACACCGATTCCAGCATGAGCGATGATTCAATAGTGTTATCCATGTATATCGATACGTATACGGATTCCTTCGTGCCTAATATTGGCGATAAGGACGCGTGGGTGTTGGAGCGTTATCTCACCGAGGACGACGCCGCATACTTCGCGCCCGTGCTTGAAAACGGCGCTTTGGATATGAGCTATGATTATATCGATCCGGACGGCAAATTCACCTGCACTGTGAGATTCTTCATTCGCGAGGACGGCACTCCCTTCGATGAGGAAAACGATCCTCTGCCGCCGAGCTATGAGGATTATAAAGCCGCGATAGTAGACTAATGCGCGGACATATTGTATAATAGAGCAAAAATCGAAAGGGGATACATTTATGCGTTATTCAATCGAAGGAGGCAGCCTGCCTGCCGTAATAGTCCAGCTTGACCCCGGCGAAAAGCTTCTTAGCGAGGTTGGCGGCCGCACATGGTCGCGCGGCCCTGTTTTAACGGAAACCAAGGCCGAGGGCGGCGCGGGCAAGGCGCTTGGCCGCATGCTTATGGGCGAGAGCCTGTTTATGAACACCTATACGGCGCAGGGCGCGGCCGAGATAGCGTTTTCCTCATCATTTCCGGGCAGGATAGTGGCTCGCGAATTAGCGCCGGGGCAGAGCATAGTCTGCCAGAAGCGCGCGTTCCTTTGCGCCACTTATGGCGTGGAGCTCGCAGTTCATTTTCAAAAGAAGCTTGGCGCCGGCCTTGTTGGCGGCGAAGGCTTTATTATGCAGCGCGTCACCGGCCCCGGCCTCGTATTTCTTGAGGTGGACGGCTATTGTCAGGAATACGACCTTATGCCGGGCGAGCAGCTTATCTGCGATACGGGCGTCTTAGCTATAATGGACGCCACCTGCCAAATGGACGTGCAAATGGTAAAGGGCGTAAAAAATATGCTCCTTGGCGGCGAAGGCTTGTTCGACACCGTAATCACGGGTCCCGGCAAGGTTTTCCTGCAAACCATGACTATTTCCAAGCTTGCTAATCAGATGATACCGTATCTGCAGTTTAAAAAATAATTTCCTATGGAAGGCGGGCGGCGTACCGCTGCCCGCCTCAGCCTGTCGATAAACCCCGGGATTTATAATCCGGCTTCGGCGGCATGT
>CAZZNN010000015.1:0-19385 GCA_964655605.1 uncultured Oscillospiraceae bacterium | reverse complement strand
TTGAAAACCGCTGACGTTTTGCCCGATTGCCCCAAATGCGGTGGCTCAACGTGGGTGAAAAGCTAAAACCTATCCCGGCACGGGCGGCAAGTGTACCAGACTTGACCGCCTTTTTTCAACTCAAGCCGCAAGCATCAAGCGTATTCTTGAGATATTCAACCTCAAAATCTTTGATAAGCTCCCGCGCTTGATCTTTTGTCCCGCCCATAAAATCAGAAAGCATAGTTTCAGCATCACGATCATTGCGAAACCTTAACCAAAGTTCAAAAAGCTCATTCTTTTCATACGCGCTGATAAGGCGTGTTGTGCGTCCCACACTATCACCTCCATGAAAGCCCCCTACCCCGCCGTAAAACAGGGGGCGGGGGCAGATAGCACAGTTTTTACCCCTTTTGGGGGTTAAGCCCTTCGATTATCCCGGCGGCTTTGGCAAAAAGTTCATGAATCTCATTAAGCCTTTTTTGCCATTTATAACGGTCTGTGCCATATAAATAAACGGTGTCATTTTTGGTTTACATAGGCGCGGCTATAAATGGTCTCAATGAACTCTCTATCTTCTGCCTCAAGGCTTTCAATAACTTGCTTTGCAGCGTCATACATAGGGCGCGGCGCGTCACGGCTCAAGCAATGGTATAGAGGGTTGCGAACAACCACACGTAGATAATGATCGGCTAAGCTGGTGTAAAACGTTGACATTTTTCAATCCTCCAATTTCTATCGTATTTATACGGTCTCATTCGTCATACTCCGGCACATCAAACGCATACCGTCGGGCAATTTCTTCCGGGTCTTGTCTAGGCCCCAAAGGGCTGCGTGGTTCAACAGCAATTTCCACTTTATCGGCGTATTCATAATGATTTTTGGCGTAAAATATCCACGGCACAGCAGCAACATTCCCGCCTAAAGCGGCGGTTGCTGCAACATCTGACATATATTGTCTTGCAAGGCGTAAAAAGCGAATAGTTTCACCACTAACCCCCGCAACGGTTCCCGCTATCCATCGTTGCAACGTTGAACGATCAATCCCAAGTGCTGTAGCCCACCCTTCAACGGTCGGTAACTGTCCGGCGGCAACACGCCCATTGATAAATTCATTTGTTCGGTGTATGATTTCCTCCGTATCCTTACCCAAAACGGTTGATTTATGGTAAGCGGTCATAAGGCTATTGCGCCCCTCATCAACAATTTTCGAGATTTCGGCGGCTTTTGCCGGGTTGCCATCATAGAGCTTGTTATGTGCGCCCCGTCGATCTTCTTTTGCCAAAGCCTGTTCAACACTGGTTTTGACCTTGATTTTGTTTTCTTTCTCGGTCATCATGGTATTCTCTCCTTCCTGTTGTTGGGTCGTAAAACTCCCATGAAATGGGGGCTTTCGGTTTCTTATCCTCTATGTATCCCATACAGATTGCAATTTCGAGATTTAATTTCCGTAAAAGATCATAGAAATAATTCTGTTTCTCGCGGCTCATCCCCAAAGCATTAAGGCGGCGGGGAATATATGAATCTGAAATATCCCGGCACCCGTCATTGTATGGAACGATAGACCGCAATAAATCCATATCTCGCCGGGGCAGTTTTTCAAGGGAATCCCGCGCCGCTTCAAATTGCCGCCGCGCCAAATCGCTTTGAAAGCTCTCCCGGTTAGGGTTAGAGAAGTAAAATCTGAGGACACGATTACACATGGGGGTAAAAGCGGGTACATTTCTACTCATGCTTTCCACCGCCTAACAGCTTATCCAAATCAAGAGTATTTGCTTTCAATCCCATCCCACGAAAACCGCGACGATCACCCGCGATTTTTTTGCTATAGGTGATTTTTAGATTATCTTGACGCTCACGGAAAAAGTTCAAAATCATAGGTGCTGCGCGTTTCGTTTGGCTGTACTTATCGCACCAAATGCAATATGAACGGTAAAGATCATCGGATGTAACCTTAAGTTTTTCATCGAAAACAAGGCAATTTTCCATGAAAACAATGACGGGGTTAGCTTCTTCCTGCGTAAATTGAACAAGCTCCCGGCTGCGTTCGCTTATCGTGAAATGATCTTGTTTGATAAGCCGCTGCAAGCCTTCCAAAGCCCATAAAAAGATACCCTCAAGCTCATTTTTCATGGGTAATTCAAAATCTGCGATGTCAACGCGATTGGCAGGGCGATTTTTAACCCTTATCGCGTAGATACGCCGAAAGAAAGCATCACTCGTATCATAAAGGGTGCTGAGAGGATAATTTGAACACACGACCAATTTTGCATAGGGGGTAAATTGGAACTTTTGAACGCCTTTGATTTCACCCTCTATGGGAACCTTTGCCGTTACAAAAGTTTTGAATGGAGCGGAATCTTTCATTTTCATTTGTTTGAGGTCATCATCAAAAGCAACGAGTTTGTTTTCCGTGTTCGCAACTGCAAATTTATCAGTTTCAAGCGCATGGAGCTTCATTCCGATGAACTCACCGCCCAAGAGCCAATACAGAATAACACCGATAACGCTTTTTCCTTCACCGCCCGCCCCGATGATAAAAAGCGCCATTTGATATTTTGCGGTTGGTATGAAACAATACCCTAAAAACTCTTGCAAACCGGGTATATCCTCATCATGAAACAGCCCAGCAATAAACTTATCCAAGAAGTAGACCGGGCGCGGTGCTTTGGGATTATAGGAAACGGGTAATCGATAGCAAGACGGGTGCTTCTCCGTTGTGAAGTGAATCCCATCCCTATCAACTGTAAGTGTGCCATTTTCCACGGGTATTTCGTTCTGAGCGGGAAGCGGCACGGATTGATTATAAGAAAGCATCTTCACAAGGCTTACGAGTGCTTCGGTAGCCCGTGCCGCACCTTTCTTTACGTCAAGTTTAACTATAAATTTGGCTATAGCGTGTTGAAGTTCCTCATTATCTAACGTGCCCTCAGCACAATAAAGCTTTCCATGCAAAGAAGATATAGAAAAATCCTCAACAATTCGTTGAGCAAGTGCGCTCTCATCATATATTTTCCCATCATCTGTAACATATTTGGCACGTTCAACAGGGTTTATTTCATTTTGATTTTCTCGCAAATCGCGCATTATATCCACCTCTTAAACTGCGGCTTTGCCGTTTTTCAAAAAACGCTCAAGCCCTTCCCGGCAAATATAAAGCTGTCCCCGCTCACTTGTGCGAACAAAGGGAATGAGTCCATTTTGAACACCCTTCCGCAAGAAATAGACTGTAACGCCGAACTCTCGAACGGCTTCGTTTATGGTTAATAGCTGTTTTCCCATATTTCAAAATCCTCCGTTTCGACAAAATAAAAATAGCGCGTCCGGGTTCTGGCTCAAGGCCATCGCTCAAACGCGCTAATAATTCTTTACTCTATTTAGTTTACAATCATACTATACCAAACAAAGTAACCGTTGTCAACACGAAAGCACAAAATATTGATTAAGTTCATCAAGACTGATACAAGATATGGCGCGCCCGTGCAAATAGGCTTTCTGTTCCTCTGTGCTGTTCCTGCGCCCAAGAGAAAACCGCCAAGGGCTATACATCATCCGGGGCGGGGTGTCCGTATTCCTCCAAATACCACGCTTGAAAGGCGGCTTCGTGCTCCGGGTCTTGATAGTAAGCAATAATAGTATCTATCATGCTTGCGATAGGTTGGGCAAGGTTTGTAATCTGCGCTTCAGTTAAAGTAAACATGGTAAGCTCCTTTTTGTTTTTCGGGATTTTTTGAAAAGGTAAAGACCGCTTTTCTTTTTCGCGGTAATTTTCGGGGGTAACTGCCCCCCTGTACGGGCTTCCACATATCCCCCACGGGGGTCTAACCGTCGCGCTCCCTCTTTTGATACCCGGTTGAGCATGAAAGAACAAAAAAGCATAGATAAATAGGCACTTTCAACGTTTGCTCATACTCATGATAGCATGATACCACCATGAGGAAGGAAAGAAAACCGTAACTATTATAGAATAGGTGGCAGAGTAGGGGGCAGACCACGGGAAAAAAGCCTAAATGCCCGCCCCCTTAAAAAAGCCCTATTTATCTATGTTTTCTGCATGATAGGGGGCAGACGGGGCATAGCCATATTTGAGTCCTGCCCCCTTAAAAAAGCCCTATTTATCTGGCTTTATTGACTTTTAGGGGGCATACTTTACTATATTTATATTTATATAGTATTTAATAAGAAAAAAAGTATAAGAAAGAGGTTAAAACCCTGCCCCCTCTGCCCCCTATGGAGGTATTTTCAACGCCTTGTTGGATATTTGTTGGATATTTTGCTAAAGAACGGGGCATTAAATCATTGCTCAAGACAAGCAAAAAGCCCCTATTTAGGGGCTTTCCAAATGGTTGCGGGGGAAGGACTTGAACCAACGACCTCCGGGTTATGAGCCCGACGAGCTACCAACTGCTCTACCCCGCGATGACTACTACCGTACCGACGGCAGTAATCATATTAACACTAAACTTGGTCATAAGTCAAGCATTACTTTTTATTATCTTACCATTATCTAAAAAACAGCTTGGCTGCATCGTAGAACTCTTTGTCCACCTGCTTGCGCTTGGTGACAGCTTCCTTTAAATCTACAGCTACTATATGCGTGCTGCGAAGCGACGCCATATAGCCATACTGCTTATTTGCGGCAAGCTCGCCGGCCTTTACGCCAAGGCGCATGCCGAGCACTCTATCAAAGGCAGTCGGCACGCCGCCGCGCTGCAAATGGCCCAATACGACCGAACGGGTTTCAAAATACTTACGCTTGCTGTCGAGCGTTTCATCTTCGCGCAACGTTTTTTCAAGCAAAGTTGCAAGATGCCTTGCTAAATCTTTGTTCAAAAGCAGTTTGTTGCCAAAAGCGTCAACACCGAGGTCGGCAGACTCCATGCCGAGTATCTCAAAGCCTTCCGCAACAGCTATCATGGTGTAGCGTTCGCCGTTAATATATCTTTGCTTCACAAATTCATATATCTCGTCAAAGGTCTTTGGATATTCGGGGATAAGCACCAAATGCGCATTGCCCGCTAAGCCAGCCTGCAGTGCTATCCAACCGGTCTGGCGACCCATGCATTCCACCACGAAGCAGCGCGAGTGAGCGTCGGCCGTGGTGTGCAGACGGTCAAATTGCTCCATAGCGATATTTGCAGCAGTATCAAAGCCAAAGGTGAAATCCGTGCAGGATAAGTCATTATCAATGGTTTTAGGAACGCCCACCATGTTCATTCCAATTTCATGCAGGCTATTCGCAACGCCCAGAGTATCGTCGCCGCCGATGGCAATCAGCCCCTCTAAGCCAAAGTTTTCCAGAGACTCCCTAACCAGTTCAGGGCCATTCTCCGTTTTCATAACGTTTGTGCGAGAGCTTCCGAGTATGGTGCCGCCCTTTGTTTGTATACCGGCAACCTCATCTAATGTGAGCCAATGCCCGTCCTTTTCCAGCACGCCTCTCCAACCCGCATTGTAGCCGAACACCTTAATGTCGCTCTGCGCGCATCGCTCAACAATGCCCCTGATGACCGCGTTCAGGCCAGGGCAATCTCCCCCGCCTGTGAGTACGCCAACACTTCTCATGATTTGAAACCTCCTAAAAAATCTATATAATGCTGCGTTCTTTAAGAACATTCAGCACTTTATCTGAAATTGCCTCGATTGGCAGAAGCACACCTTCGCACATGCAGTTGATAACGGCTATATTATCAAAGCGTTCCGCACATTCAAGATATTTTTCTCTCGCTCGCTCCTGTATGCTGCTTGAGCGCTCGTATACATCGCTTTTATTTCCCACATAGTCGCGAAAACCTTTTTTGCGAACCAATTCCCCGGCCTTTCGCGCGTCTACCGAAAAAAACAAATTTATATCTGGCTTTGGAAGCTTAAAATGCGAAAATTCAAGCTCCATCACCCAATCGACTATATCGGGTTTATCTATATCAATATCGCGCACGCTTTGATATACCGCATTGGAGAGCACATAGCGGTTAAAAATCAGATAATCTGCTTCTCCGTCCTGATAATCCTTTAAATCTTCATATCTATCAAGCGCGTACCACAGCGCCATGCTTTTTCCTTCTATATTTGCGGCTGAAACGCCATCGTCCCCAGCTAAACGCTTGCCTACCTCGCGCCCAAAAAAGCTTTCGTATTTTGGATAGTCGCGCGTAGCAACTGAATAGCCCATGCTTAATAAGCGTTCCTTCAACAATTTGAACTGGACGCCCTTGCCGCTGCCATCTATCCCCTCTATGGCGATAATTCTTGTTTTTTTCATTAAACCGTTTCCTTTATCGTTTTCGCACATCGTTAATTGTATCATATATTTTATAAGATTCCAGTCAAAAAGCTATTAGAATTTTAACAGTTTAATCGGTATTCATAAATAATGTGTTATAATAGCTCAGATATTTATGGAGGCAGCATGAAAAACAAAAAAGAAAGCATAGCGGTTCTTTGCTCAATAACGGCGTCGGCTTTATTTGGATTAAGCTTTATGTTCACCAAGAAGACGGTGTCTGAGGTCTCCTCGTTATCCCTTTTAGCTTGGAGATTTACATTTGCATTTATTGCAATGAGTATTTGCGCATTGCTCAAAATTATCAAGCTTGACCTAAAGCGCAAAAGTATAAAGCCCTTGCTTGTGATAGCGGTCTTTCAGCCGGTTTTATATTTCATAGGCGAAACATACGGCATTCAGCTCACAACCTCATCTGAGAGCGGCGCTATAGTGGCATGTCTGCCTTTGATTACCATTTGCATGAGCGCGCTAATGCTGCATGAACCGCCTACAAAGTTGCAAACTATAAGCATAATCGTATCTGTAGTTGGCGTAGTGCTGATAGTGATTTCAAAAGGGCTAAACGCCTCGCTTAACGTGTGGGGGTATCTTCTTTTGTTGATGGCAATGCTGAGCGATTCGCTTTATGTTATCAAAGCAAGAAAAGCCTCCAACTACACCAGCGCCGAGAAAACCTATATAATGGCCGCGATGGGAACCGCTACGTTTATGTCTGCCGCGCTCGTCGAAAACGCGCTTTCCGGAACGACCGGCGAGTTTTTATCGCTTCCATTTACAAATATGGATTTCCTTACAGGCATACTGTATTTATCGATATGCTGTTCCGTAATTGCATTCCTGCTCACCAATTACAGTCTTGGAATAATCGGCGCCAACAGGGCCGCGTCATTTGCGGGGGTAACAACTATAGTATCGGTTCTGGCCGGCGTTGTATTCCTGCACGAGGACTTTTCGCTCATACAGGGGGCGGGCACTATATTAGTACTTGTGGGCGTTTACGGTGCAAATAAAATGCCGCCCAACGCAGTCGAAGTCAATATGGAGGAACTGGAGGCGCACTCGGCTAAAAAATGAAGGGAGGGAAAATAATGTTGCTGCGAACCGCAATGATGATCATAGGTTCTGCCGCTATACTTGATTCAATAGTGCTTTTATTCTTTTCGCACATAAACTTTGGCACGGCTTATCCTGCGGCTGTAGGACTTCCGCTGCTTATAATGGGAATATTCTACAATAAACTTCTGCCTATATTGCAGCTTCCGGCAATAAAATGGCTGCTGATTGCCGCATACGCGCTATCCACAATATTTATTGTTGCAATGAGCGCGATAATGCTTATATGCGCAAGCAACAAGCCGGAACGCAATGCCGACGCGATAATTGTCCTCGGCTGCGCTTCAAGATACGATCGCCCCTCATTGACGCTAAAAAACCGTCTCGACGCAGCCATAGTTTATATGAACGACAATCCCAATACGGTTGCCGTGCTCTCAGGCGGCGTAGACGATGGCGCAAGCAGAAGCGAAGCCGCGATAATGCAGGATTATATGGTAAGCTGCGGCATAGACGAATCCAGATTGATAAAAGAGGAGTACGCAACAAGCACGGAAACTAACTTCATCCTTTCAATGGAGTTAATAAATAAAAAGCTCGGGCCCGACTCCAGCGTGGTATTTTCCACCACCCGCTTTCACGTCCTTAGGGCCGAGCTTACCGCTAAAAAGCTAGGCATAACATCAGTTGGAATACCCGCCGACGGTGCTTGGATAACAACCGTCAACGATTACATAAGGGAATCATTTGTGATCGTTTATTATTGGCTGTGCGGAAAAATTTAGCTTTTTTCACAGGCGCCTCCATTTGACGCGCCTGTGCAACTATTCAAGCAGCTTTTTCAGCTTCCACAAAGTGCTTTCACTCAATTCGGCCTTAACCGCGGTGCCATTTTCATCATGCAATTCTGAAATTATTCTGCCATCAGAATGCAGCAGCGCCATAGCTTCGTATTTGTTATACGGTATTACAACCTCAATCACCGTGCGCGAGGCGCTTAGCGCTTTCTCCACTTTTGATAACAGCTCGTCGAGCCCCTCTTTATTGAGCGCGCTTATCGCGGCGGTAGTATCGGTGCCTTTGGGATATTCCTTTTGATTATCGGTCTTATTATAGACGTCTATTCTTGGCGTCTGCGCCGCGCCTAGCGACGCGAGTACATCCTCCACCACTTCCTTTTGGCTTTGCGCGTAAGGCGAAGAAATATCTATTACATGCAATATCAAGTCCGCATATTTAACTTCTTCAAGTGTTGATTTAAACGCCTGAACCAAGTCGTGAGGCAGCTTATTTATAAACCCAACAGTATCTGAAAACAACGCTTGCGCGCCGTTTGGCAATGTCACCTGCCGCACAACAGGGTCGAGCGTAGCAAACAGCATGTCCGCCGCTAAAACGTCCGCCTTTGTTAACGCGTTAAGTAAGGTTGATTTCCCGGCGTTTGTATAGCCCACAAGCGCTACGAGCGGTATTCTTGAAGCTTCACGCTTATCGCGGCGCAGCTCGCGTTGCTTATCAATTTCACAAAGCTCCTCATTCAGTTCAAATATACGCCGTTTAATGCGTCTCCTGTCTATCTCCAGCTTTTTTTCGCCGGGGCCGCGCGTGCCTATACCGCCGCCCAGCCGCGAAAGCTGCTCGCCTTTACCTATAAGTTTGGTAAGTCCGTATTGCATTTGCGCCAGTTCCACTTGAAGCTTGCCCTCTCGCGACTGGGCGCGCTGCGCAAAAATATCCAATATTAGCGAGGTGCGGTCGATAACGCGGGTTTTGCAGATTCCTTCGAGATTGCGAAGCTGCACCGCGGAAAGCTCATCGTCGAAAATAAACAGATCCGCTTCAAGCTCGCTCGCCATGAGCGAAAGCTCCTCAGCTTTTCCGCTGCCTATATAAGTTGCGTTGTCAACAGACCGCCTTTTTTGAAGCGACCGGCCCACAACCGTCGCACCGGCTGTTTTTGCGAGCTCGGCCAATTCGTCAAGCGTATCATAGGGCTCATCATTTTCAATGCCAACGAGTATAGCTCGTTCTGATATGGACTCATCGGCGTTTTTAACGTTTAACTTCAGCCTTGTATCCGCTAATTGTATCTCATTCATGAGTTCCTTGTTCGGGAGCTTATATGGGCGCAGAGGCCCGGCTATCAGCGCGGTATACGTATCCGCCTCTTTCTCTCCCAAAAAGGCCGCATATAGGTTCGCGGGCTTTCCGTCCTGCATAACGCCTATGGCAGCCATTGAATCAAGCTTCATGCTTCTTAATGTGCCAAGATCAACGCCTGAAAGCCTGCCGTCGCCGCCCGGATGCGTATGGATACAGCGAACTCCGCAAAGCCTGTCCGAATTGCGAACAAGCCTCATGTCCGGCATGCTGACCTTGCCTGTTTCGCCTATCGAAACATCCTTTATTTCGCCATCGCGCGCAATATAGACAGATATTTCACGATGCAGATGTGCGCTCAGCGCCGTCATTTTACATATCAATTCGTATGTAATAAATTCGTCCGAGGGAATGATGGCATCATACAGCGCAGTAAGCTCAGCCTTCGTTGCATTGCGTATACCTGATAAATCACCATTAACTATGTTTTGCATTTTTACCTCAAAAAGTTTTATTATTTATTATAACACAGTTCTGCCCTTGTACCACTATAAACATTGCCAGAAAGCGATAAAAGCATAACTGTATTTGGCAAAGCCATTGCAAAGCTGCACAGCTCACCAATTTGCCAAGCCGTCTCGCTAATGAAAAAAACACCCAAAAACGAGATAACGACATAAGCAATATTATATAGCGATGTTGAGCTGCGTCCCGATAAATATTTATAGGCTTGCTTGCCATATAAGCTCCAGCCAAGCATAGAGGTATACGCAAACACGGTGGTTGATACGCATAAAAATATAGTCGCAACGTTTTCCGGCAGCACTGTGCAAAATGCGTTCTTCACTATTGCCATGCCCGATACAGTTCCATCGCCATAGGGAATATCAACGCCCGCGCATAGAATGGAAAATGCAGTCAGCGAGCATATAAGTATCGTATCAATAAAAACCTCCATCACGCCGACCATTGCCTGTCGTGCCGGGGTTGCGTCCTCTGCACAGGAATGCGCCATCGGCGAGGAGCCTATACCCGCTTCATTGCTGAAAATGCCGCGCGCCATGCCGTAACGAACAGCTTTGCCCACAGAATATCCCGCAACGCCCGCGCCAAGCTCTTTGGCGCCAAAGGCATTGGCGAATATATTTAGAAATGCGTTTGGAAAATTGCTTAAATTTTTCACCATAAGATACAGCGTTATGCCAATGTAAAATATGCTTATCACCGGCACTATTGCAGAAGCACAGGAAAATATTCTAGATGTGCCGCCAAACAGCGCAAATGCGGCAGCGCCCGCAACTACTATGCCAATTATTATAGTCGGCGCAAGTATGCCCTGCGCGGCGGCGCCGCCGACCGATGCGGCCACAGCGTTCATTTGAACAAGTCCCCCGCCTGCAAAAGAGGCGCATACTGCCGAAAAAGCGAAGCCGCTCGCGAGCGGCTTAAATTTGCTGCCCATTCCGGATTCAATACAGTGCATAGCGCCGCCAATATATTCTTTGCCCCGCTTTTGCCTATATTTTACAGCAAGATATACCTCAACGTATTTTATGCACATTCCCAGTATTCCGCTTACCCACATCCAAAAAATAGCCCCGGGACCTCCCATTATAATAGCACTTGCCACGCCGACTATATTACCCGTGCCTATTGAGCCGCCCAGTGCAGCAGCAAGCGTTGAATACGACGAAAGCTTGCCCTTGACATGCTTTTCTCCAAACATAGCTCGTTTAAAATGGCGCATTACTATGCGCCAGCGCAGCGGTACGCCATGCGTGATAAAAAAGCAATATATTCCCAAGAAAACGAGTATCAGCGACGCCGTTGTAACGATAAGCTCCAAAATAAATACCTCCGCATATTTCTATGCGAAGGCATTACTGTTCATAACGCTTTTAGATATTATCTCTATTGATTGGCATGCTCATGCAGCGCGGGCCGCCGCGACCGCGGGAAAGCTCGCCTCCCGGTATGGTGTTGACCTTTATGCCCGCCTTTGTGAGCAGCTCGTTAGTAACGTCGTTTCGATTGTAGGTGATGATATTCGCGGGCGATATTGCAAGCGAATTGCCACCCATATTCCAATGCTCACGCGCGGCGATTATCGGGTCTCCCCCGCCTACTTCAATAAATTTGACCGCCGGGATTTTCAGAACCCTTGCAAATATTTTATCCACCGGGTCTGTCGTGCAGGATATAGCAAGCGGCTCGCAGCCCGTACCCTTGGTGAGCTCGTAAACATTGAACTGTTTGTCATAAATGCATGGATGCACAAGGAATTTATCCCTATCGACCATGGTGCAAAGCACATCAAGGTGCATATATTTTCTCGACCTCGGATTATTAAAGACAAGTATTCGCTCGTAACCATTGTTAAAGAGCCTGAGCGCCAACTGTTCAACCGCCGCTATCGTTGTGCGCTCACCGCAGCCGATTGCCAGCACTTTATCCGAAAGCACAAGCACATCGCCGCCTTCAATGCTGTACGGCATTTCTTTATCATACCAAAGAGGCACGTCGACCTTGGCGAAATCCGGATGGAAATCATGAATATAGCGAACGAACAAAGCTTCCCTTACCCTTGACGGCATGCTCATGTGGCTTATTATCATGCCATTGCCAACGCATATACCCACGTCGCGAGTAAAATATACGTTTGGTATAGGATCTGTCACAAAAGGATAAGCTTCTTCGATTTGAAGCGGTATCGGAAGCGGTTTTATGCCCATGAGATCGCTGCGCTTCACACCCTTGCATACCTCGTAAAAAAGCTCTGCGGGCGATTTATCCGCAAGATATTCCTTTACTGCCGCACGAAGCGATTCGCCCTTGACTCCGGCAACGCTTACATAATCATCGATGTATTTCTCGCGGACAGACTTATCTTTCACCGATTCGCAGAACAAATCCTTCAAATAGAGCACACGAACGCCGTTGTCTGATAATATTTTGGCAAATACGTCATGCTCCTTTTGTGCAGCCGGAACATACGGAGTGTCCTCAGCAAGCATCTGCTCAAGGTATTCAGGTATTATCTGCTCAACCTCAACATCGGGACGATGCAGCATAACCGTTTTTAAACTGCCTATCTCATTAAACTGATTAACAAAATTGTTCATGTGCCACCTCATTATGAATAGTATTCTGTATATACAATTTGATTATACAGGCTTGCCCGGCATACGTCTACTGTTTATTTAAAAATAATAATATATAGTTGTTCATTCTTGTTAAGTTCACATTATGCACTAAATTGCTCGCTTTTAAATTTGCGGCGTCTATGGTATAATTCGTTAGTTATCAATCTAGGGAGGGCGTCCTCGGACGCGATGTGTTAATGAGTTTTATCGATAAGTTACTTGGAAATACAAGCGAAAGCCGCATAAAAAAGCTTATGCCGTTGGTTGACAGAATAAACAAGCTCGAGCCAAGCATGAAGGCTCTAAGCGATGATGAAATGCGTTTAAAAACAGCAACGTTTAAAGAAAGGCTCGCCAAAGGTGAATCGCTTGACGATCTATTGCCGGAAAGCTTCGCTTTAGTGCGCGAAGCGGCCACAAGAACTATAGGGCAACGGCACTTTGACGTGCAGCTGCTCGGCGGCATTATATTGCATCAAGGCAGAATAGCCGAAATGAAAACCGGCGAGGGAAAAACCATTACCGAAACGCTCCCCGCATATTTAAATGCTCTAACGGGACACGGCGTGCACATAGTTACGGTAAACGATTATCTTGCCAAGCGCGACGCGCAGTGGATGGGCAAGATATATAGATTTTTAGGGTTAAGCGTCGGCTGTATCGTCCATGATCTCGATAACGATGAAAGACGCTGTGCATATAACTCCGATATAACATACGGCACCAATAACGAATTCGGGTTTGACTATTTACGTGATAATATGGTTGTCTATCGCGAGCAAATGGTTCAGCGCGAGCTAAACTATGCCATCGTTGACGAGGTTGACTCCATTCTCATCGACGAAGCGCGTACTCCGCTGATAATCTCCGGTCACGGCGAGGAATCCACTGAGATGTATGCTTTGGCGGATAAGTTTGTTCGCAAGCTAGAGCGCGGTGAGAACATTGAAAAGCAATCGCGCTCCGAACAGCTAATGGGCGAAGAACAGGCCGAGTCCGGCGACTATATGGCGGACATAAAAGCGCGCACGGTGGCGCTCACCCAGCAGGGCATGAGAAAGGCGGAAAGCTTTTTCAACATTGAAGATATTTCCGCATCTGAAAACACGGAAACGAATCATCACATATTGCAGGCGCTTAAAGCGCACGCCCTTTTCACCCGCGACAAGGACTATGTTGTGCAGGAAGGGCAAGTGCTCATAGTTGATGAATTTACTGGCCGGCTTATGTTTGGCAGGCGCTATTCAGACGGCTTGCATCAAGCTTTGGAAGCCAAGGAAGGCGTTAAGGTAGAAAGAGAAAACAAAACGCTCGCCACAATAACATTCCAGAATTACTTCAGAATGTTTAAAAAGCTTGCCGGCATGACCGGTACCGCTAAGACTGAGGAGGCCGAGTTTCAGTCGATTTATGATCTTGACGTAGTTGAGGTGCCAACAAACAGGCCGCTTATCAGAAAGGATCATAACGACGTTGTATATACCACCGAGCCAGGTAAATTCAAAGCCGTGGTAGATGAAATATGCGAAGTGCACAAAACCGGCCAGCCTATACTCGTTGGCACAATATCGGTTGAAAAGAGTGAATTGTTAAGCGAGATGCTCACAAGGAAGGGCGTTAAGCATGAGGTTTTGAATGCAAAGCTGCACGCCAAGGAAGCCGACATTGTTGCGCAAGCCGGTAAATACGGCAATGTGACCATAGCCACTAATATGGCGGGGCGCGGCACCGATATTATTCTGGGCGGCAACCCTGAGTTTCTCGCAAGGAGAAAGCTAAAGCAGGACGGCTATGAAGACGACATAATCGACGAAGCAACCGGACACGCTGATACAAACGACGGCGAGGTGCTCAAGGCTCGCCAAGAATATAATGACGCATACAAGGAGTTCAAGGCTGTCACGGACGCGGAGCACGAAAAGGTTGTCGCGGTTGGCGGATTGCACATAATCGGAACAGAGCGTCACGAATCTCGCCGCATAGATAATCAGCTGCGCGGACGCGCCGGCAGGCAGGGCGACCCCGGCTCAACACGCTTTTATGTTTCCATGGCTGACGAGCTTATGCTTCGCTTTGGCGGCGAGCGCATAAAGGATTTGATGGCGCGCATAAATCCCAATGATGATATTCCCATAGAAATAGGCGTGCTCACAAAGCAGATAGAAGGCGCGCAAAAACGCGTGGAGCTTCATAATTTTGAAATCCGTAAAAACGTTTTGCAGTATGACGACGTAATGAACAAGCAGCGCGAAATAATCTACGGTCAAAGACGCAAGGTTTTAATGGGAGAAGACATACACGGCTCCATTGCGGACATGATAAATGAGAGCATAGACATGCACCTTGCGACCTATTGCTCAAAAGACGCAAAAGCCGATCAGTGGGATATATCCGGCTTATGCGCAGACCTTGCCCTGCTGACCGGAGCGGACTATGAAGCGGAGCTTAATCAGATAGAGAGCTTCAGCAAGCTAAAGAGTAAGCTTTCAGACCTCGTTATGGAGCAATATGCAAAGCGTGAGGCGGAAGTAAGCGCTGCGGGCGTAGACATGCGCGAGGTTGAAAGAGTTATGCTTTTAAGAGCAGTGGACTCGCACTGGATGGATCATATAGACGCTATGGATCAGCTAAGGCAAGGCATAGGTCTGCGCGCGATAGGCCAGCGCGACCCCGTGGTTGAATATCGCAACGCCGGCTTTGATATGTTCGATGAAATGGTGCTCGGCATACGCGAGCGCACAGTAAGAACGCTATTCCACGTGTCCGTAAGAAGCAATCCGCAAAAGCGCGAGCAGCTTGCAAAGCCCATTGAAACCGCTGGAGACGGCAAGCCCGAGCCTAAAAAGGCAGGCAAAAAAATTGGCCGGAACGACCCTTGCCCTTGCGGCAGCGGCAAGAAATATAAGCAGTGCTGCGGCAGGCAAGAGTGATCGTTTTGTATAATTATGCATAAAGGATGTGAAAAAAGTGATCCAGTTGGAAGAATTAAGACAGCAATATCAAACCGCAATGGGAACGCTTAAAGAGGCAGGTGAATCTCTTTGACCTCGCTAAATTAGCGGAGGAAAAGAGCGAGCTTGAAAAGGCGATGGGCGCCGACGGCTTCTGGGACGATGTTGAGAACGCGGGCAAGGTAAACCAGCGAATAAAGGTTGTGAGCAACAAGCTCAATAAATACAATAAAATGTATTCGCACGGCGAGGACGTTGGCGCGCTCATGGACATGGCGGACGAAGAAAACGACGAAAGCCTTTTGCCGGAAATAATCGATGAGCTCAAAGCGCTTGAACGCGCCGTAGAGGCGCTCAAGCTCGAAACCTTGTTAAAGGGAGAATATGACGACAGCAACGCCGTGCTATCGCTCCACGCTGGCGCGGGCGGAACAGAAGCGCAGGACTGGGTATCCATGCTATACAGAATGTATACAAGGTACTGCGAGAAAAAAGGCTATACTCTTCGCGTGCTCGACTTGCTTGACGGCGATGAGGCCGGCATTAAGTCCGTTACGTTTGAGGTCGACGGTGAAAACGCCTATGGCTATTTAAAGGCGGAAAAGGGCGTCCACAGGCTTGTGAGAATTTCGCCTTTCGATGCTTCAGGCCGCAGGCATACGTCGTTTGCCTCGCTCGACGTTACGCCGATATTCGATGACGACACAGGCAATATCGAAATAGACCCGGACGACCTTCGCGTTGATACCTATAGATCCAGCGGCGCGGGCGGACAGCATGTTAATAAAACCTCATCAGCTATTCGCATAACGCATCTGCCAACGGGCATAGTTGTGCAATGCCAGAATGAGCGCAGCCAAATACAGAACCGTGAAACCGCCATGCGCATGCTGCGCGGCAAGCTGCTTGAATTGCAGGAGCGCGAGCGCATGGAGCAGATGTCGGCAATAAAGGGCGAGCTCAAAAAAATAGAATGGGGCAGCCAAATACGGTCGTATGTGTTCCAGCCCTATACGCTCGTAAAGGATCACCGAACCGGAGTTGAAAACGGCAATATTCAGGCTGTAATGGACGGCGAGCTCGATGATTTCATAAATACATATTTGGTTCAATCCTAATTCTATATGCCAGATAGCACATATTTTAAAGCGACGCAAGTTAATATTTGCGTCGCTTTTAAATATATTGGCGTTTCTTCTCTCTATATGTTATAGTATTCATTATTAGATTATATCGTAAAGAAAGGCTGGTTTTATGAGTAATTATATCATTATTGGAGACAGTTGCTGCGACCGCACCGAAGATGGCAGGTTAAACTTCATAACGCGCGTCCCGCTTACAATTCAACTTGGCGGCAACGAGTACATTGACGATGAAGCTCTTGACTGTGCGGCATTGATAAATAAAATTGCCATGTCGCCACAGGCTCCCAAATCCGCTTGCCCTGCCCCATCATCATTTATGGACGCAATAGGCGAGCACGATGACGCGTACATAGTAACCCTATCAGAAAAAGTAAGCGGCACCTACAACAGCGCCGTGCTCGGCGCTACGATGGCAAAGGAAGAAAATCCCAAGCTCAATGTTCACGTTTTCAATTCGCATTCCGCCGCGGCAGGAGAAATCGCAGTTTGCTGCAAAATAAAAGAACTCGTTGAACAGGGACTGCCGTTCGATGCCGTTGTTGAGAGGGTTGACAGATACATACAGCGTCTCACCACACTTTTCGTACTTGAAACGCTTGACGTATTCCGCAAAAACGGAAGGCTCTCGCATTTGCAGGCAATCGCCACCGCGGCGCTTAAAATCCGGCTCATAATGGGTGCGGACGATAACGGCGCAATAGTGATACGCGGCAAGGCGCTCACTATGTCCCGCGCACTGAAAGTACTTGTTGAGCAAGTCAAAACGCGCTATGAACAGCTAAGCGAATCTGGGCACGAGATACTCTATATCACGCATTGCGCATGCCGTGAGCGAGCCGACGAGCTTAAAACCGCAATCATGAAGGTATGCCCCGCAATAAGAGATATTGTTATTTGCACTGCGGGAGGCATAAGCACCATATACGCCAATGCGGGCGGGGTTATAATCGGATTTTAATTTCCCAGCGCATTATAGCTATTTACCGCCTGCAAAAAGACCTGCTTTTGAATAAATCGGCGTCTATGTTCGCATTATATGTAGGTGATAAGTTTTGTATTTTTCGTTTACACAGGCGTCCTATATATGGTGCTAGAACTAATATGGAGAAAAAGAACCCACCTTGCAATGGGTGTTGCGGGTGGGTTATGCTGCGTTATTCTTTTAAATATTTATCTAAAGCATTCGATTCCGATCGCTATGGTTTTTTTGGTAAATATGCTGCTCATAAGTGCAGTTGAAATGCTTTTTGGCTGCATTCTTAACCTAAAGCTTGGTCTTGCAGTTTGGGATTACACAAATAAAAGATTTAATCTTTACGGGCAAATATGCCTGGAATACTCCCTTATATGGGGCGCACTCGGCTTTATTCCGTGGCTCATTGCAAAAAACAGCTTTTTATTGTTTCAATAAGTTTTTTTGCGGCCATCGTTGGCGACAACTCGCCCGATGTAACCTCAAAGCCGATTTCCTCAATGCAGCCTTGAACATTCTCGTTCGAATAAATCAAATTGTGTATGCTGTCGTCGGCCATGCTGCGAACCCATTGAAGGGTCTGCTGATTTCTTCTCGCGGCTAAAGCGCCGTTGCGCTGCATTTTATTGATAAATGACGTTATAACCTGCCATATACCGTCAATGCCTTCTCCGGTGAGCGCGGAGCAGATATATGCGCCTGTCGTCCAACCGTCTGTCGCGGGGCGCAGATAATGGAGCACTTGCTCATACTCCGCGCGCGCCGCAAGCGCACGCTGCCTGTTATCGCCGTCCGCTTTATTCACGAGTATAGCGTCCGCCGTCTCGATAATGCCTTTCTTTATCCCTTGCAGATCATCGCCCGCGCCCGCTATGGCAAGCACGAGAAAAAAGTCCGTCATGGCCCTAACGGTGGTTTCATTTTGCCCCACGCCAACAGTTTCAACAAGTATGGTATCATAGCCCGCCGCCTCGCACAGTAGCATCGTCTCCCGGCTTTTCCTTGTCACCCCGCCGAGCGTTCCGCCGGACGGCGACGGTCTTATAAATGCGTTTTCGCGCCTTGACAGCGTTTCCATGCGTGTTTTATCACCGAGTATGCTTCCGTGTGAGACAGAGCTTGACGGGTCAACCGCAAGCACGGCTATCTTATGATTTTTGTCGCACAAAAGATTGCCCAAGCACTCGATAAAAGTGCTCTTGCCTGCTCCAGGCACGCCCGTTATGCCTACGCGGACGGAATTCCCGGTATAAGGCAGCACAAGCTTGATTATTTCCTGACCAAGCTCAAAATGCTTCTCAGAGTTGCTCTCAACCACCGTGATGGCTTGAGCCAAAATGCGCCTGTCGTGCCGCAATATCCCATCAACATATTCTTGCGCGCTCATATTATGTCGTTTGGCTGTATGCTGCACATTTGGCGCTTCATTAACGACAACGCCGGGCATAACGCTGGAAGCAAATTCGCTTCCAGCGTTATCCGGCGTCCATTCTGGTTTATAGTTCGACATCGCTTCTCCTTACGAAAGGCGTTTATTGAGCTCCTTGAGCATCTGCTCAGCGCAATCCGGTATACGGGTGCCTGGCCCAAATATGCAAGCCGCGCCCGCATTATAGAGGAAATTATAATCCTGCGGCGGAATAACGCCGCCGACTATCACCATAATATCGTCTCTGCCGAGCTTTTTAAGCTCCTCTATAAGCTGAGGAAGCAAAGTTTTATGGCCGGCGGCGAGCGAGCTCATGCCAACTATAT
>CAZZNN010000014.1:7617-19782 GCA_964655605.1 uncultured Oscillospiraceae bacterium | reverse complement strand
ATTCTCGGCTAAGGTAACGCATAGGCACCAGCCTATGCGCTAATGGCTAGGGTAGCTCAAGCCGAACCTTGAGCCGCTCTCCCGCGCGGGCAGCGCGGCGGGCTCGGGAGGCCGCCGCCTCTGGAACCCGCCCTACACGGGCAGTTCCATCATTTTTTCTTGCAGAGACGGAGCATATTGTTATGTCAGCTCCTGTGCGACCCGACCGGTGCCTTCGGCGTCACAAAATAATATTTGTGTTTTACCTTGACTATGATATACTTTATATAGAGTAAGAATGCGAGGTGCAATATGTTTTTCTTTCCACCGGGCGACAGTAGAAATAAAATGCTGGTATTATATTTTCTAAACGCTCTAAAGCTAAAGCTCACAAAGGATCAAATAAGTGAATTTGCTTTGGAAAGTGATGTTATTCCATATTTTGAATTGCAAAAAACTATATATGAATTGGAAGAATCGGGATATATAGCGGCCTTTCCAATGCCATACGGGCAGACCTATTGCATAACGGAGAACGGATATAGAGCGCTTGAATATTTTTCGGATCGCATACCGCAGTCGCAGCGCGATAATTTAGATAAACATGCTGAGGAAAAAAGGGAAAAGCTAAGAAAGATGACACAGTTTAAAGCAAACATGGATAAGAGGCATAACGGCACATACAGCGTTGAAATGAATGTGTTTGAGGGCGAGAACACATTGCTCAAGGTATCGGTGCTGCTTCCTGATTTAGAAACAGCAAGGAAAGCGGTTCTAAATTGGGAGAATAGCTCGCAAACCGTCTATAAAACAATTATTGAAAATCTGTTGCAATAAGTTATATTCGATTTATGATATAAAAGCCTATATGTAAGAGATATAGGCTTTTTATGTGTGCGGGCAAAGAGCATAAAATACGAGCAAAACCCTTTGCCGTTTGGCTGCGTATGTATTATACTTATAATTCGGTAAACCACTTTGGAGGGATATAATGTCAAAAGAGTATTCGGTAAGCGATATTAAAGTTATGGAAGGGCTTGAGGCCGTTCGTATGCGTCCGGGCATGTATATAGGCAGCACCGGTACGAGAGGGCTTCACCACATGCTATGGGAAATAGTTGATAATGCCGTTGATGAAGCGGCGAACGGCTTTGCCGATAAGGTCAGCGTTATTATCAATAGCGATAATTCGGTAATAGTTGAGGATAATGGCCGTGGCATACCGGTTGGGATACATGAAAAATATGGCGTCAGCGGAGTTGAACTCGTGTATACTCAGCTTCACGCCGGCGGCAAATTTGACAATGATTCTTATGGCTATTCAGGCGGTCTGCACGGAGTTGGCGCATCGGTAGTAAACGCGCTTTCAGAATATCTTGAGGTGGAGGTTTGCACCGAAGGAAAAATGTATGAGCAGACGTTTAGAAGCTATAAGGATTCAGCCGGGAAGCAGCATTCAGGCGAAGCCACCGCGCCGCTAAGAGAGGTGGGACGCACGCGTAAGCAGGGCACACGCGTAAAATATATGCCTGACAAGCTCGTGTTTGAAACCGTTGAGCTAAACTATGAAACGGTGTCAAAGCGCTTGCGCGAGCTCGCGTACCTAAATCGCGGAGTAACGTTTACGCTTGAGGATAAGCGCAAAAACGATAAAAAAGAGCGTGAACTGCGCGAATATAAGTTTGACGGCGGCCTTATAGACTTCGTATCTTATATGAACGAGGATAAGACGGCCGTATACGACACCCCTGTTTTCATAAGAGGCGAGCGCGACGGAATACTGGTTGAAATAGCCTTTCAGCATAATGACGGCTATAATGAAACGCTGCTGTCTTATGTAAACAATATTCCAACAACGGAAGGCGGAACGCACGAGATCGGCTTTAGGGCGGCGTTTACAAAAGTGCTCAATGATTATTGCCGAAAGCATGGGATTTTAAAGGATAAAGACCCATCGCTGGCAGGCGAAGATTTTCGCGAGGGCTTGACGGCTGTAATAGCGCTTAAAATGCATTCGATTCAATTTGAAGGCCAGACGAAAACGCGCCTTGGCAACACCGAAGCTCGCCCGGCTGTTGAATATGTGGTGATAGACAAGCTTGTACCTTTCCTTGAGGACCTTAAAAACGCGTCCTGCGTGAATTTGATAGCTGAAAAGGCACTGAAGGCTGCGCGCGTGCGCGAGACGGCAAGGAAAGCCAAAAATATGGCGCGTGAAAAGAGCAAACTGGAAAATGCTCCGCTGGTGGGCAAGCTCTCAAGCTGCACGGGCCACGACGCCTCTATAAACGAGCTTTTCATAGTTGAGGGAGACAGCGCGGGCGGCAGTGCAAAGGGCGGCCGCGACAGACGATTCCAGGCCATTTTGCCGCTTCGCGGCAAGCCGCTCAACGTCGAAAAAAAGCAGATAGATCAGGTGCTTCAAAACGAGGAGTTTCGCTCAATTATAACGGCGCTCGGCACCGATATTGGCGAGGATTTTTCACTGAAAAACCTTAAATATAACAGAATAATTATCCTCTCCGATGCGGATCAGGACGGCGCGCATATTCGAGCGATACTTTTGACCTTCTTCTATCGCTACATGAAGGAGCTTATTACAGACGGGCATGTTTTTATAGGCTTGCCGCCGCTGTATAAGGTTCAAAAGGGCGAAAAAATACAATACGCATATTCAGATCAGGAGCTCGCTACCTATACAAAGGGCCTTACGAATTATGTTGTTCAGCGCTATAAAGGCTTGGGCGAAATGGACCCCGAGCAGCTATGGGAGACAACGATGAATCCGGAGCATAGAATGCTAGTGAAGGTTACGATAGATGACACGGCCGATGTTGAGCACCTTGTAACCATACTTATGGGCGATAAGGTTGGCCCGAGAAAAGAATATATTAGCGAATTTGCTGATTTTAATAAAAAAGATACCTTTGAGGCGCAGGCCAAGGTTGAGGGAAGTCATAAGGAAGGAGCTGTGCGCTGATGGCCAGAAAAAGAAAAAATGAAGAAAGACCGCCGATAAAATTCGGTGAAAAGGTTATATCCCGCGCGATGGACGACGTGATGCACACGTCAATGCTGCCTTATGCGGAGCATGTTATATTGGAACGCGCGCTTCCACGCGTGGAGGACGGGCTTAAACCCGTTCAAAGGCGAATACTCTATACCATGCTTACTCTTGGCTTAATGCCCGATAAGCCGCATAAAAAGAGCGCCAGAATAGTTGGCGAATGCTTGGGTAAGTATCACCCGCACGGCGATCAAGCTGTATATGACGCTATGGTTAGAATGGCGCAGGGCTTTAATATGCGCATTCCGCTCGTTGGCGGTCACGGCAATTTCGGCAGTATTGACGGCGACCCCGCCGCCGCAATAAGGTATACCGAAGCGCGCATGACGGAGCCGGCGCTCGTTTTGCTGCGCGATTTAGATAAAGAGACGGTTGATTTTAGACTCAATTTCGATGATACCACAAAAGAGCCGGATCTTATGCCTGCGCGCTTCCCAAATTTGCTTGTAAACGGCGCGAGCGGCATAGCCGTCGGTCTGGCGACGAATATTCCCCCGCACAATCCCACGGAGGCCATAGACGCGGCGATAAAGCTGCTCGACGCGCCCGATACAACTCTCGATGAGCTAATGAAAATAATCCCGTGCCCGGATTTTCCCACAGGCGGCTATATAATCGATTCGCCTGAGATAAGGCTCGCTTATGAAACGGGGCGCGGCAAGATAACTATGCGCGCAAAAACCGCCATAGAGCAGATGAAAAACGGCAAGCAGCTTATCGTTATAGATGAAGTGCCATATCAGGTGAACAAGGCCAAAATGCTTGAGGATATATTAAAAGTCACGCAGAGCAAGAAGGCTTTATTCTCCGGCGTGACCGCCATACGCGACGAATCGGACAGATTTGGCCTTCGCGCGGTAGTAGAGCTTAAAAAGGACGCCGACGCCGAAAAAACGTTGCAATATCTGTTTAAATACTCTGATTTACAGATGACGTTCGGCGTGAACATGGTTGCCATTGCCGATGGCAAGCCTCAACAGATGGGGCTCAAGGCGATGCTGCAATATTATCTCAAGCATCAAAGAGACGTGGTAACGCGGCGCACCAAATTCGATTTGGACGCGGCGCTTTCGCGCGCGCATATATTAGATGGACTCAGCATTGCGGTGCTCAATATAGATGAAGTCATAGCGCTTATCCGCGCGTCAAAGACGCCTAAAATTGCGCGCGAGGGCTTGATGGCAAGATTCAAGCTCACAGAAGTGCAGGCGCAGGCAATTTTGGATTTGCGCTTACAGCGCCTTACGAACCTTGAGCTTTTGGCCATCGAAAGCGAAGCCAAGGAAATCCGTAAAAGGATAAAAGAGCTGCAAGCGATAATCGATTCGCCAAAGCGCTTGGACGAGGTCGTGCGCGGGGAGCTTATTGAAGCGCGCGAAAAGCTCAGCGATGAAAGACGCACAGTGCTGCTTCCGCCGCAGGAGGAGATAGTGGTTGCGCAGTCGGAGTTAATCGTGGTGGAGGACGTGATGGTGGCTGTTCTCAAGGACGAAAAGCTTAGACGCATACCAAAGCGCTTGTTTAACCTTGAACAGCTTCTCCCCGAGAAGCCGATAGCTATATTTGATACGTCAACCGATAAGCGAATAAAGCTGTTTACAAATAAAGGCTCGTGCTTCACCGTTGAGGTGGGCGATATTATCGAAACACGGGTGGGCTCGCGCGCGGTGAATCTTAATACGATGGTCGCGCTCGATAAGGACGAGCGCATAGTAACAGCGCTTGACGAGCTTGACAACGGCTCCCTGCTTTTCTTTACAAAGAGCGGCAACGTAAAGCGCAGCGATGCGAAGGAATATGTGACGCGCGTTAAAAAAGTGCAGGCTATTTCGCTCAAGGAGGGCGACGAGGTGCTTTGTGTGCAGCTTTTATGCGAGGAAAACCTGCTGCTCATTTCAAAGCAGGGCATGAGCATACGTTTTGCAGCGGATACTGTGCCAGAAACCGGGCGAGTGAGCGCGGGCGTAAAATGCATGAAGCTTGAAGATAACGACATGGTGCTTTTTGCCATGCAGCTGGGCGATGACGGCGAAATAATCACCGTGAGCGATAGAGGCTATGCAAAGCGAAGCTTTGTGTTCGACTATGAGCTTCAGGGGCGCAACGGAAAAGGGTTAAAGACATTTGACTTCAAGAAAAACGCCTCGAACGGCACATGTATAGCAGGAGCTATGCATGTTAAAGAGCCATACGACATTATTGTTGAGCAAAAGCATGGCTCAATAACGAAGCTAAACACCGAGGAAATCGCCATTGAGCAGCGAGCGGGAAAAGGAACATTAACGGTAATGGCTTTGCTTGACGATGTTGTGACGGGGGTATATAAGGCGTAAGCCGCGCATAACATTAACTATCGCTTTTGAGGAGTTAATGTATGCAGGCAAACGAAAATAACTATGCTGAAATAATAGGCATATTGTCCGGGAAACCAATGGTAGACCATGTGCTTTATGGCGAAGGCTTTTACAAGGCGATGTTCGACGTAAAGCGAATGAGCGGTGTGCTCGACACAATACCCGTTACCATACCGCAGCGGCTTATGAGCGGAGAATGCGAGGCTATGGAGCTGGGGCGGACTTACCGCGTTTGCGGTCAGCTGCGCTCATACAATAAATGCACGGAGCAGGGCGGCAGGCTGGCGATAACGCTTTTCGCCCGCGAGCTGTGCCTCATGAGCGAAAGCGCCGAGCATGTGAACGATGTGTATTTATCGGGTTTTTTGTGTAAAAAGGCTAATTTTAGAACTACGCCGTTTTTAAGAGAAATAGCCGATATGCTCGTTGCCGTAAATAGGGCGTATAATAAGTCCGACTATCTCCCATGCATTGCGTGGGGGCGAAACGCGCACTTTGCAAGCGGCCTTGACGTAGGCACGCGCGTATCGCTGTATGGCAGGCTTCAGAGCCGCGAATACCAAAAACTAGCGCCCGACGGCACGGCTGCGGTCAAAACGGCTTATGAGGTGTCCTGCGCAAGCATAGAACAGATTTAACGAAAGCGAGGTGGCGTTATGCCGCTCGATGGATTATCATTATTGGCATCCGTGTGCGAAATGAGGCAGCGCGGGCTTGTGGGAGCGAGAATAGAAAAAATTGCGCAGCCTGAGCGCGACGGGCTGATACTTTACACGCATTGTGAGCACGGAAAAATGATGGTGCTGATAAATGCGTCTGCGGAGCATTCGCGCGCTCAGCTCACATACGAAAAGCGCGTCAATCCAATAGAAGCGCCCATGTTCTGTATGCTTTTAAGGAAAAGGCTCGCCGGAGGGCGCATAGTATCGCTTGAGCAGCCGGATAGCGACAGGGTTGTGATATTCGGCATAGAAGCCCGCAACGAGCTTGGAGACGCAGTGATATATAAGCTCGTTGCAGAGCTTATGGGACGGTATTCAAACATCATTTTAGTAAATGAAAACGGGTTTATCATAGATTCCATTCGCCATGTTGCGGCCGACATGTCAAGCGTGCGCATAGTGTTGCCGGGCGCGGAGTATGTTGCCCCGCCAAAGCAACAAAAACGCGACCCCTTGAGCGCAACGGCAGGCGACTATATGAATGCGCTCTCGCGCGCCGGGCGGCCTGACAAGCTTATTTCAAGCGAAATCTACGGGCTCGCTCCAAATGTGGCGTCAATGCTTATCGAATGCGTAACGGATAAGCGTGAGAGCGATTCGCTCTTAACTGAGGAACGGGAGCGGATAGCTTGCTTATTTGTTGAACTGTATAAAAAACTTAATTCAGGCGATTTCACCGTTGCGCTCGCCCAAAATGATTATGGCGAACCAATATCAATATACCCTTTTGAACCGGCGAACAGGCGTTACATCGTAATGCCAAGCGTTGGCGAAGCGCTGGACAAGCTGTATAGGGATCGCGATATACGCATGCGCATAGAAAGAAAGAGCAGCAGTACAAAGCGAATTTTGCAGAATAATATTGAGCGCTGTGAAAAGAAGCTTCGCATATATATAGATGCAATGGAGCCTAGCGAGGATATAGAGAAGCTTAGAATATACGGCGAGCTAATAACGGCGAATCTTTATGCGCTAAAGGCCGGGAGCGACAGCGCGGCTTTGGTGAACTACTATTCTTCGGAGCAGGAGCTTGTGTCCGTACCGCTTGACCCAAGATTTTCGCCGTCGAATAACGCGCAGAGATATTTTAAAAAATATCAAAAGGCGAAGCTCGCATGTGAAATGGCAAAAAAGCAGTTTGACGACGTTAAGGCGGAGCTTGATTATCTCGAGGGGCAGATGAATAACCTTGGCAACTGCTCTACCGATGAGGAGCTTGACGAGCTGCTTGACGAATTGCGGCGCGAAGGCTATATAAAGGCCGATAAGGGCGCAAAAAAGCTAAAAGCGCCAAAGCACGCGCCATCGCAGCCGCTTCACTACATTGCAAGCACCGGCGCGAGCATTTTTGTTGGCAAGAACAATCAGCAGAATGATATGCTTACGCTCAAAACCGCCGACGGCGATGATATGTGGCTGCATACGAAAAACATTCCGGGCTCGCATTGCATAATTAAAATGCCTTCGGGCGGCGAGGCAGACAAGCAGACGCTTTTTGAGGCGGCGACGCTTGCAGCGTACTACAGCAAGGCGCGAGGCGGTGAAAACGTAGCGGTAGACTATACGCCCAGAAAATTCGTCAAAAAGCCGTCGGGCGCAAGACCCGGCATGGTGATATATTCAACAAATAAAACCGCGTATGTGACGCCTGATGAGGCTTTGGTAAAAAGTCTCAGGCAAAGCTGAATTATTCCCCCGCTTGCGGAATAGAGATTTACTAAACCGCGAACGGGGGTATTTAATATGTTGAAAAGAACGATATGCATTGTCTGCGCGCTTATGTGCCTGATTTTATGCGGCTGCGGCGCCGATGAGAACAAAGGCGGGGTGAGCGATACAAACGCTGTCGATACGGAGTATTCAGAGCCGTCAGGCGCGGGCCTTAGGAAAACGGTATTATATTACCAAGACGGCAATGGCTACATTGTGCCTATTATGAAGCAGATACCGTGGGAGGAGGGCATAGGCAAGGCGGCGTTAAATTATCTAAGGGCAAATCAGGCCAATAATGAAAGCGCAGCCATGATGGGGCTTACGGCTGCGGTTCCTGCGGAGGTTGAATTCGGGCTCAGGATAGATGACGCTATGTGCGCCACGGTGGATATAAATAACGCACCCAAATTTGAGGACGCCGCAGCGGAGCGCGCTATGGTGACCGCTATAGTCAATACGCTCGTGGAGTTTCCAACGATACAAACAGTGAAAATAACTGTAAATGGCGAAACCGCCGATAAGCTGCCTGCGGGAACAAGGGTGGACGATGCGTTTGAATGCATGAAAATGAATGTGGAAAGCGGCGAGCTTGCCACCAGCGGAAGCGCTCATTCTATGCAGTTGTATTTCGCGAATATGTCCGGAAGCCTGAATATCCCTGTCACCAGGTATTTACAGAGCGCCCCAGCGTATCATCAGGCGGTTGAAGCGCTCATTGAAGGGCCTAAGATGGACGATCTTATATGCTGCTTCCCAGATGGAACAAGGGTGCTTTCGGCATATATAGAGGACGGGGTCGCGGTGGTTGACCTAAGCGCCGCGTTTGCGGCCGTAGAATATACCGAGGGGCTATTCCAGACGGCGTATGAAACGCTGTATCTCACAGCGATGGAGTTTGCGGAGGTGGGGCAGTTAAGGCTGCTTGTCGAGGGCGTTGAGCATGGCGCACCGGCGGAGCTGCCGCAATATGCCAACCAGTTCAGATAATGCTGTATCCTTTGGAGCGTATATGCTATAATTCAAAATAACATATATGCTTTGGAGGAATAAATGAAACTCATAATCGCGTCGAATAACGCAAATAAGGTTAAAGAGATAAAGCAAATACTTGGCGCTTACTTTGATGAGATATTATCTCTCAAGGATATAGGCGCCAATATAGATGTGGTTGAGGACGGCGATACCTTTGAGGCGAACGCGCGCAAAAAAGCCGAGCAGACGCGCGCATACCTCGATGCGGACGCCGTTCTTTCGGACGATAGCGGCCTTAGCGTAGACGCGCTCGGCGGTGCGCCGGGAGTGTATAGCGCGCGGTACGCGGGCGAGGGGCATAACGACGCTGAAAACAATGCAAAGCTGCTTAAAAACATGGAAACCGTTCCAGATGATAAGCGCGCTTGCAGCTTTGTGTGCGCGGCGGCGCTTGCAAGGCGCACTAGGGACACCATAATTGCCAGGGGCAGCGTGGAAGGCAAGCTTTTAAGAAGTCCCGTTGGCGATAACGGCTTTGGCTATGACCCGCTCTTCTATTATGAGCCGCTTAAAAGATCGTTCGCCCAATTATCTTCCGAGGAGAAAAACTCGCTCAGCCACAGGGCGAATGCGCTGATTGAATTGAGAAAAATGCTGGAGAGCGAGAAATCATGCTCATAGGCGTTATATCCGATACTCACGGCAGCACTGCTTCAATAGACATGGCTGTAAAAAAACTGCCGGACGCAGATTTATGGCTGCACCTTGGGGATAATGTGCGCGATGCTCAATATATGCGCGATAAGGGCCAAACGGTGCGCTTCGTGCGCGGCAACTGCGATTTCTCAAATGCCGAGTCCGAGCGCGTTGAGACGTTTGAAGGGACGCGCATATTTATGGCGCACGGACATCAATATGCGGTGGATTACGACCGCTTGCGCTTAGCCTATCGTGCCGAGGAGCTAATGTGCAGCGTGGCACTCTATGGGCATACGCATATATCGCTCATAGAGGCGAGCGGAGGGCTGCTTATCGTCAATCCGGGCAGCCCGTCGCGCCCGCGAAATGAGAGAAAACCATCGTTCGCCTGCCTTAGTATAAATGGAAACGATGTAAATTCGCGCATAATATTGCTTGATTAGCTGTGAGAAAGCCGCGCCGTAAGGCGCTTTTCAATATATGCAACAGCGTAATACATAAGCGCCGCCAAAATGCACAGCACTATTATGCTCGCCATAACCAAATCCAGCTTGAATACCTGCCCCCCATATACTATCAGATACCCAAGTCCCGCTCTTGAAACGAGATATTCACCCACTATAACGCCGACCCAACTCATGCTGACGCTTAATTTCAGCGCCGCTATGATGGTTGGCACGGACGCGGGTAATACTACCATAAGAAAGGTTTGCAGCTTTGTAGCGCCCAGTGTGCGCATTAAAAGCTGCATGTCGGACGTGGTTTCATTAAAACCGGATAGAACGCTTATCGTGGTGACGATAATTGAGATAAGCATTCCCATTACAATTATGCTCGTCATTCCGGAACCGAACCAAACTATGAGTATTGGTCCGAGCGCTATCTTTGGCAATGCGTTTAGCACCACAAGATACGGATCGAGTATTCTTGAAAGCGTCCTGCTCCACCAAAGCAGTATCGCAAGCAAGGTGCCAAGCGCGGTGCCGAGTATGAAGCTTACGCTGGTTTCATAAAGCGTAAATGCTATGTGAGTCCAAAGCTCGCCGCTTGAAATAAGCCTTGCGAGCGTTGAAGCCACCCTTGATGGCGAGCTTGTGATAAATGGGTCTATAAGCTTTGTTTCCGCCGCGAGCTCCCAAAAAATCATAAAGAATAGCAGCAAAAAAATACGCATTGCTAGAATAAAATGCTTTTTTCTTTGCAAACTCCTTATATATGCCTGATGCTCCGGCGAATATGCGGCATCAATCTTGCGCTTCATGCTTTAGCTCCTTCCAAACGAGTTCAAATCTATTTTTAAAGTCGGGCATGCTTCTCCTTTCAAGCGTGGATAGCCCCTGCCAGTTTGATAGCTTTAGCTCATGCTTGAGCCTTGCGGGTCTATCTGAGAATATGAGTATTCGGTCGCTCATGGAAAGCGCCTCTGATATATCGTGAGTAACGAGTATAGCGGTCTTTTGTTCACCTTTTATTATGCGATGCACTTCATCTGAAAGCGTGAGCCGCGTTTGATAGTCGAGCGAGGAAAAGGGCTCGTCAAGCAGAAGAAGCTTTGGTGAAAGCGCGAGCGTTCTTATGAGCGCCGTTTTTTGACGCATGCCGCCTGATAGTTGATGGGGGTAGCTGTCCGCAAAATCGTGAAGCCCATATTTGTCAATAAGAGAATAGGCATAATCGCGAGTGTGCGAAGTGAGCATCTTTCTCACCCTTAAACCCAATGTAACATTATCCTTAATAGTTCTCCAAGACAGAAGATGGTCGCGCTGCAACATATATCCGGGTCTTGGATCAGCAACATATACGCTGCCTCGCGTCGGCTTCATTAAACCCGATAAAAGGGAAAGCACACTGGTTTTCCCGCAGCCCGAAGGCCCGACTATGGCTATGAATTCACCGTTCTCAACCGTGAAGGATAGCTCGTTTATCGCCTTGGTCTCGCCGCCAAGCGCGTGATATGTAAGGCATACGCCGCTTAATTCAACAATAGGTTGGGGCATATCGTCCTCCCTTAATTATGTCATACTTACAAATTATTCCGTATGCTCAATCGGTGTGACATAACATAAGTAAGGCGCGTACTATATTAGGGGGGCGAATGATATGAAATTGCAGTTTAGACCTTGTACGGTGAGATTAAGACGCAAATGCGTTAAAAGAAGCACGCTGAGAAATGCATGCGTGTTCTTCACAGCATTTTTTTTGCTGCTGCTGTGCGGCTTGAGCTTTGGCTTGGCGCTGCTGCTCGCTATAGTTGCTGTGGCGCTTATATGCGTGCTGATTGCACGCACATAAAAAGAAGCTGCCTTGTTAGGCAACTTCTTTATAATGCTGCAAAACTTATATGCTGCGCTGAACCTTGCCGGAACGGAGGCAACGTGTGCAAACGTTCATCCTAGCAGGAGTTCCGTTTACGATAACGCGAACAGTCTGGACATTGGGCGCCCACGCACGCTTAGTCCTGTTCTTAGCGTGGCTGACGTTGTTGCCGGACATAGTTCCCTTTTTGCAGATCTCGCAAAACTTACCCATTCATGACACCTCCTTGCCGAGTTAAGGCATATCTTGATAATCAATCAAACAGCAGTATTCTAACACTATTGACTCACTTTGGCAAGCATAAAATCAATATTTACTGCAAATATTTCAATATTTGCGGCAA
>CAZZNN010000014.1:5303-7517 GCA_964655605.1 uncultured Oscillospiraceae bacterium | reverse complement strand
TTTGCGGCAAACTAGTTTGCTTGATACACAATTTTTCCGCCTACCAAAGTATATATGGTATGAGTAAAAATGTCCATAGGGTTTCCGTCAAATATTGCAAGATCCGCATCCTTGCCTATTTCTATGCTGCCTATGCGGTTTGATACGCGGCATATCATCGCTGCGTTAATGGTTATCGCCCTTAGCGCCTCATATTCTGGCATGCCCTCGCGCACGGCGAGTCCGGCGCATAATGGCAGATATTGTATTCTTGAAACGGGGTGATCGCATGTGAGGGCAACCGTTACGCCCGCCTTTGCCAATATGCCCGGTGTTTTAAAATCAAGCGCCGCCACCTCCGGCTTGTTTCTTGACGCGAGCGATGGGCCGATTATCGCAGGGAAACCGGAGCGAGCGATTTCATTCGCGATAAGATGTCCCTCGGTGCAGTGGTCGAGCGTGAGAAATAATGAGAACTCGTTTGCTATCCTGATAGCGGTTAAAATATCGTCGGCTCTGTGAACGTGCGCTTTTAACGGTATCGCGCCGTCGAACACAGGCATATATGCCTCCATATCGAAGCTTTTGGCAAATTCCGCGCCGCTGTCGCGCTGCGTCCTGTATTGCGCGGCCGCGAACAGCTCCTTGCGAAGCATTGCGGCGGTGCTCATGCGCGTTGAAGGCATATTGCCGTTTTTGCCATAATTTGTTTTGGGATTTTCGCCAAATGCTATTTTCATTGCCGACGGCGCAAGCAGCGTCATATCCAGAATGTTTTCGCCAAAAAGCTTTATAAATGCGAATTGCCCACCCACAACATTTGAGCTGCCAGGGCCTATCATGGCCGACGTTATGCCGGAGGCAAGAGCGTTGTGAAACGCCGCGTCCATCGGATTTATCGCGTCTATGGCGCGAAGCGTGGGCGTGATGGGCGTGGCGGCCTCATTGCAGTCGTCGCCAGCCAAGCCAACTTTATCCTCAGTGAGCCCGATATGCGAATGCGCGTCGATAAAGCCGGGCGTTACGATAAGTCCTGACGCGTCTATACTTTCGCAGCCGTCCGGAATATTGAGTTCCTCGCCAAGGTCTTGAATTATTCCGTTATCGATAAGTATGTTCGCGCGTTCATAGTCCTTTTGAGTCATAGTCAGCACGCACGCGTTTTTTATTGCAAGCATAATCAGTTCTCCAAAATCAAAAATATAGGTTTGTAGTTTGCGTTTTAAGCCTTTTTGCTATTCGCTAAAACCGACAGAAATTACAAGGCATAATAGTGACCCAAAAAAGAAAATAATAAGCCCAACGAAACGAGAAAGGAGGAACGAAAATGAGCTTTTTTGATAATGACGAAGAATACATGCCGCTGAACAGGCAGAACAAGCAGAGTAACCAGAACCGTCAGAACAACCAGAATGATCAGAACCGCCAAAATAACCAGAACAGGCAGAATAACCAAAATAACCAGAATAACCAAAACCGCCAGAACAAGCAGAACGATCAGCGCAATAACCGCGAGTTCTGATTAAATTAACTAAAGCAGCGTAAAGGCCAGTGCAATATTAACCGCAAAGGCCAATATAAAAAATCCCCCGGAAAACTCCGGGGGATTAGGTGGATTTGATTATAAACCCATTTCTTTTTTAACTTCAGCAAAGCATTTGACCGCAAAATCGAGGTCGGCCTTGGAATGACCCGCCGATACCTGCGTGCGTATACGCGCCTTGCCCATGGGCACAACGGGATAGCAGAAGCCAACCACATAAACGCCCTTTTCGAGCATACGCTTGGCAAATTCCTGCGCAACCTTTGCGTCATAGAGCATAACCGGCACTATCGGGTGCGTGCCTTCGAGCACATCAAAGCCAAGCTTGCTCAGCTCCGCGCGGAAATAACGGGTGTTCTCATGCACCTTGTCACGAAGCGCTGTAGACGCGGTAAGCATGTCTAGCACCTTTATGCTTGCGCCGCAAATGGCGGGAGCGAGCGTGTTTGAAAAAAGGTAGGGGCGGGAGCGTTGACGCAGAAGGTCTACTATTTCCTGTCTTGCGCAGGTATAGCCGCCGCTTGCGCCGCCGAGCGCCTTGCCTAAGGTGCCTGTGATTATGTCAACTCGGCCTATAACGCCGCAGTATTCGGGAGTGCCGCGGCCGTGTTCGCCCATGAAGCCAACCGCGTGGCTGTCGTCAACCATAACCAGTGCGCCGTATTCATCGGCAAGATCGCATATACCCTTGA
>CAZZNN010000014.1:0-5293 GCA_964655605.1 uncultured Oscillospiraceae bacterium | reverse complement strand
CCCTTGAGATTTGCTATGTAGCCGTCCATGGAGAAAACGCCGTCGGTCGCGATAAGTTTTATACGGCAATCGTGCGCAGCCTCAAGCTGAACCTTGAGATCGTCCATATTGTTGTTCTTATAGCGGAAACGCTTTGCTTTGCAAAGCCTTATGCCGTCTATTATGCTGGCGTGATTGAGCTCGTCGGATATTATGGCGTCGTTCTCACCGAGCAGCGTTTCAAAAAGGCCGCCGTTCGCGTCAAAGCAGGAGGAATAGAGTATAGCGTCGTCCATTTTGAGGAAATCCGCTATTTTGCGCTCAAGGGTCTTGTGAATCTGCTGAGTGCCGCATATAAAGCGCACTGATGAGAGGCCGAAGCCCCAAGAGTCATAGCTGGCCTTAGCTGCGTCAATAAGCTCCTGATTATCCGAAAGTCCAAGATAATTGTTCGCGCACATATTCACAACCTGCTTTGCGGCGGTCGTGTCTATGCGGGATTTCTGCGGAGTCGTGATTATGCGCTCGTCCTTGTAGGTACCGGCCGCCTTTATGGAAGCCAATTCTTCCTGATAGAATTTGATTGCGTCTTTCATTTGTCGGTTCCTTTCGTGCTGATTATTTCTTGGTCCAATCGAGTATAACTTTGCCGGAGTTGCCGCTGTTCATAGCCGCGAAGCCGTTTTCAAAGTCGCGATAATCAAAGTGGTGCGTGATTATGGGCGTAAGGTCGAGACCGGCCGCCACCATGGCCATCATCTTATACCATGTTTCATACATTTTGCGCCCGTAGATGCCTTGAAGCGTAAGTCCTTTGAAAATAACGTCGTTCCAGTCTATCACGGTGCCGGGGCCGGCTATGCCAAGCAGAGCCACCTTGCCGCCGTTGCGCATGGATTTGAGAAGCTGATTGAGCGCCGCGCCGTTGCCGCTCATTTCAAGACCCACATCGAAGCCTTCAACAAGCCCCTGGTCGTGCATTGCGTCCTCAAGCTTTTTCTCTTTGAGGTTAACCACCTCGTCGGCGCCCATTTTCTTGGCTATGCCAAGGCGGTAATCGTTAACGTCGGTAACTATTATTCTGCGCGCTCCATTTTTGCGGCAGATGCCGACCGCCATCATACCTATTGGGCCTGCGCCGGTGATAAGCACGTCCTCACCGACCACGTCAAACATGGTGGCTGTGTGGGTGGCATTGCCATAAGCGTCAAAGAAGGAAACTATGTCGTCTGGTATGCCGTCGGGAATGGATATAACATTGGTTTCGGGTATGCAGATGTATTCGGCAAACGCGCCGTCGCGCTGCACGCCCACGCCTTTGGTGAACTTGCACCAATGCCCGTTGCCTGCGCGGCAGTTGCGGCAGTGGCCGCAAACTATGTGGCCTTCGCCGGATACTCTTTCGCCTATGTGGTAATCATCGACTCCGGGGCCGAGCGCGGCTATTTCGCCAACATATTCATGACCTATCACCATGGGCGGCACAACATTTTTCTCGCTCCACGGATCCCAGTTGTAAATATGTACGTCAGTTCCGCATATAGCGGTTTTCTTGATCTTGATGAGTACTTCGCCTATACCGGGCTTCGGCACGGGAACCTGAGTGAGAATGAGACCTTTGCCTCTTTCGCTTTTAACAAGCGCGTCCATCATTTCCTGCATGATAGCACCTCTTTTGTGTAGATTTGATGTCCAGAACTATGATAGTACAACTCACGCAAACTTTCAATAAAGCATGGCGCCGTAAAGGGGCTTTGAACGCAATATATTATGTTGGTTATTTTAGTATAATACGACGCGCTCGCCTGATGATTTTGTTATATACCGTGTAACGCCTATGCGCACAATAGCCACGCCGTCCGCAAAATCGCCCGCCTCGTCGAATTGAGGCGAGAGCGTCATAAAGCCTTCAACGTCGATATAGCCCCACAGGTTTGTGCTTGCATCGAGCACGGCCGCATAGCCGTTTGAAAAGCTGCGCACATCTGAAAACTGGTTTGCTATTGCTAAAACGCCTCGCGCGTCTATAAAGCCCCAAAGCCCATCGAGCTTGACCGCGGCGAATCCGCCGGAAAACGCTCTCGCATCCTGATAGGTTGATTTAAAAGCGCCCTTTGCATAGCTGTTGTAATAGTAATAATCCGAGCCGTCCTTGACTACTGCGAAATCCTCGCTGTAAACTGTGCCGGACAAATGGGAGCCGAGCGTGGCAATCTTTTCGCCAAGCTTATCTATTATATAATTGTTGCCGCTTTGCGAAGTCACAAACGCTACGTCTTTTGAAAAATCGTTCGCCTTTGTCCATTTGGCAGAAATGACGATATTGCCGTTGACATCTATGTAGCCGTATGCCTGATCGCTTAAAATGCAAGCCCTGCCGCAGTGAAAGTCGCCAGCCGAGGCAAACGAATAGTCGATTACAACCTCCCCGGAGGGATTTATGTAGCCCCAGCTTCCGCCAGAGCAAACGGCGGCCTTGTCCTCGGAAAATGAACGAACCGAACTCCATGACGGCGCAACCAGCCACCCGCCGTCCTTGTTGATGAGGCCGTATAGCCCGTTATACATTGCAAAGGCGACGTCGTTTTCAAACTCGAGCACGCCCTGACTCCCTTCAATCCCGCTGAATTGCGCGGCTATGGCAACCTCTCCGCTCTTATTCTTATATCCCCACAGCCCGTTTTCGCAATATGGCAATAAACGCCCGGCCTTGGATACTATAGGCGCGGGGGTAGGTGAAGGAGATGGCGTTGGCCCTATGAATGCGCCGCTTGATTGAATCGGTGCATTTGAAGGCGAAGCGTCTGTGGGCGTTGATGCGCCTGATGGCGCTTGTGAATGGGATAAAAGCATATTCGCCCCGCCGCCATTATATAGAAGCGCGAATATAAGCACACCTAATGCGATAATAATGATAGTCGCGCACATTAGAAGCGGTATAGGTATGCGCCGCAAAGCGTTTTGCCGCTTTACCGGCTTTGAAGTGCCGTTTTGCTGCATGTTTGAGCCTCAGATATTGGTTATAACGCTGATAAAGCGCTCCGCGGCGGCGGACAGCGGCACGCCCTGCAAGGATACGAGGCCTATGCCTCGCGCGGGCATGGCAGGGGTGAGATTCACCTCGAACAGCTCGCCGGACTGCAGATTCTGCCCCGCGAATTCCTTTGTTACGCACGCTACGCCAAGACCTATGCGCGCGAACTCCAAAAGCAGGCTGTGCGCGCCAAGCTCAATGGCCGGGTGTATTGGTACGCCGCAGGTATAAGCGTAATCGTCGAGATATTTTCTTGAATTGGACGCTTGCTCAAGCAGCACGAGCGGCTCATGGGACAATTCCTGAAGCGTTACGGGACGCTCTTTTAGATGCTCAAAATGCTCCGAAGCAACAAATACGTCGTGAACGTTAGCCACCTCGCGCACGTTTAGCTCCTCGTCCTGAATGGGCAGGTTTACAAGCGCAATATCCACCTTGCCTACCTTTAAAAGCTCTATGGTATCATGCGTGGTGCGATTGGTAACCTGAAGCTGCACGTCCGGATACTCCGAATGGAATTCTTCAAGATACGGCAGCAGGAACGATTGGCAGAGCGTATCGCTTGCGCCTATCATTAGTCCGCCGGAGCGCAGCGTTTTCATGAGATCGAGCTTTTCCTCCGCCGTTGCGATAAGCCCAATGGCCTTTTGCGCGTAGCCAAGAAGCATACGTCCTTCGCTTGTGAGCGTTATGCCGCGGCTGTTGCGCGTGAAAAGCGGGCAGCCAAGCATATACTCGAGTCTATGCATCGATTGGCTTATCGCGGGCTGGCTCACATAGAGCTCTCGTGCGGCGTGCGAAAGGCTGCCGCAGCGCGCAACCGTGCAAAAAACATTGTATAGATCAAGGTCAACGGGCATAATGCTCCTCCTTATTAAACCATGGGTTAAATATAACTTCTAATTATATAAAAGTATAATACTTAACAAAATATTTTGCAATAAGTTTTGCTAATAGCTAGAGAAATATATCTATTACTGATATAATAAATCCATAAATCAAAGGAGGACTGCGTATGAGCATAATGTCTGCAACCGGAGAAGGGGAGCTATATGTAAAAGTCTGGGAGTGCGAAGGCGAGCCTAAAGCAGCCGTGCAGCTGGTGCATGGAATGGCCGAGCATATTGAAAGATACGATAGGTTCGCAAGGGCTCTGTCTGCGCGCGGAATGCTCGTCGTCGGTCACGACCAGGCCGGGCACGGCAAAAGCATACGCAAGGACGGCATTCGCGGCTATTTCGGAGCCGAAAACGGGTGGGACAATCTAATTAAAGACGTAAAACAGGTGCGGGATTATATGGCGCAAAAAGCGCCCGGCGTTCCGCTTGTTTTATTTGGCCACAGTATGGGCTCGTTCATTTCGCGCTCGTATGCCGCGCGGCATGGCGGCGACCACGATATTTATATTTTCTCTGGCACGGCGGGCAAGAACGGCGCGCTGCCAATAGCCAAACTTATCGCAAGGTCGCAGATTAAAAAGAACGGCGGCAAAGATGAAAGCGAATTGCTCAACAGCTTGAGCTTCGGCGCGTATAATAAGCCGTTTAAACCAAGCCGTACCGAATTCGACTGGCTTTCGCGCGATAATGATGAAGTGGATAAATATATAAATGATGAATTGTGCGGCTTCTGCTTCACCGCAAAGGCATTTGGCGATTTGTTTGACGGTTTAGCCGAGCTGGACGCTCCTTCGTGGCCTGAAAAGGTGCCAAACAAGCCAATATTGCTTATATCCGGTAAGTGCGACCCCGTCGGAGGCAAGGCAGCAAAGGGCGTGCTTGAGGTGGCGGACAGGCTAAGGAGCAGCGGTCATGACGTTACGGTTAAGCTTTATGAGGACGCAAGGCATGAATTGCTTAACGAATTGAATAAGGAAGCCGTAACAGAGGACATAATCGGCTATATTGAGGAAAATATAAAATGAATGCCTGTACATGGGAAGAATTCAATGACAAATTAAAGGATTGCCGTTGCTGCCCATTGTGTCAAAAACGAACAAATATCGTTCCGGGCGAGGGAAATGTCAACGCGGAGGTCATGTTCATAGGCGAAGGGCCGGGGCATGACGAAGATATGCAGGGCCGCCCGTTTGTTGGCGCTGCCGGGCAGCTGCTTGACAAAATGCTCGCGGCGATAGGGCTTGACAGGAGCAAGGTGTATATAGCGAATATCGTCAAGTGCCGCCCGCCGGGAAACAGAGCGCCCACAGAGGAGGAAGCAAAGGCGTGCATACACTATTTGCGGGCGCAATTCGTTATGATCCGCCCAAAGATAATCGTG
>CAZZNN010000013.1:0-20360 GCA_964655605.1 uncultured Oscillospiraceae bacterium | reverse complement strand
CGTTTTCTTCGGCATGGCGTTAGGACTTGCAGCGTACATATTCTCCGTAAGCTATCTGCTCACGGCGCTTATTGAGGGAAAACGTCTATTTTGCCACAAGAAGCAATAAAGGCTGCCAGCGCGCGAAAAAGCGCGTTTATTCGCGCTGCTTGGAGCTAAAGAAAGCTTGCGTTTATATCGAAAATAAAGTATAAATATATTGTACTCATACGCGATGAACGGAGCTTAGATGGCACAAGCAACTCAAAAACTCAATAGTGAGCCACAAGCGGGAGCAAAGCGTGCAAAACGGCGGCTTAGGATAAGTCCGCGCTTCATACTGGTGCTCACAATTTTTGCGCTCGCTTTTGGCGCTTTCATCTATATGACGCAGGAGCAAAAGCTCAATGAGATACACGCGCAGCAGGCGGAGCTTGAGGCAAAGCTTGAGGCGGCGGAAAATGAAAAGCAGCGCATCGAATACATGATAGAATACGCAAAAAGCGAGGAATATCTTTTGCAGTACGCCCGCGAGAAGCTTGGTTATGTGCGGCCGGACGACATAAAGTTCGATATTGACTATGCAAAATAACACGCCGATTTTCCATGCCGCCATTATTGATATAGGCAGCAATTCAATCAGATACCTTGACGCCACGCTCAGCTCGGGGCGTGTTTTTGCGAATGAGAAGCTTAGAAAAACCACAAGGCTTGCTTCCGGACTCGATATTGAAGGGCGGCTTTCCGCCTCCAGCATGACCAACACCTTGCAGGCGATAGCCCAATTCGCCTCGCGCGCGCACGAAGCTGAAATACCGGTTTTCGCTTATGCCACAAGCGCCATGCGCGACGCTAAGAACGGGCGCTGCTTCGCTTCGCACATCACAAGCGAAACCAACGTATCCGTTGAAATACTCTCCGGCGAGAGCGAAGCGCAGCTTGCGCTTGGCGGCGCGTGCGGAGCGGCGGGCGCGGATATTGATGAAAGCTACCTAATAGATATAGGCGGCGGCTCCTGCCAAATGGTTGGCACAGGCTTTGCTTTGAGCGCGCCGCTTGGCTGCATACGCGCAAAGGAGCTTATAGGCGATTTTTCCTCAAGAGCCTTTTCAGAGCGCGAGGAAATAGTGTGCTCGCGCCTCGACGCGCTCATGCGCTGGCCGCGCATACGCATGGAAACGTGCTTTGGCGTGGGCGGCACGATAACGACGCTTGCGGCGCATACGCTTGGTTTATGCGAATACGAGCCTGAAAAGCTCAATGCTCTTACGCTCTCGCAGTGGGACGTGCAAAACGAGCTTATGGCGCTGGACGCGCTCACGGCTCAAGCGCGAAAGCAGGAACCATTATTAAAAGAAAGATACGACGTTATAATCCCCGGCGGGCTTATTCTGCTGTCGATAATGAAGCGCATGGGAATAAAAGCGCTGCGTCCTACGGACTCAGACGGCATGGAGGGCTATTTTTTGCACATAGCCAAGGCGATGAACATATAAATCTTCCGCGGGCGATGCTCGCGTTTTTTTGTTAATTTTCTGTTAGAACGCGGAACAAAGCATGGGTATGGGTTGCCGCAAATGCATATTTTGGGTATAATGCTTATTGGCGTATCACAGAATGGTATGCTTTATTGGCAGTAAAAGATAAGAGGTAACACGCACGAATGAAAAGAAGAAGACGCAGGCGCAGAGTTAGCGGCATAGGGCCGCTGGTGCTAATTTTAGTTTTGCTCATAGCGGCAATAGCGCTTGGCATTATAGCGCTATCGGGCAACTCCGCAAGCAGCGACCCGATGGCGACCGGCACGGACGCACAAGCTACGCCAGGCCAAGGCGGCCTGTTCAGCGGTCTTTTTGGCACGCCTACGCCCGCCCCAACCGTCGAGCCCACGCCCTCGCCCACTCCTGAACCCACGCCGGAGCCGCTTCCAGACCCCAGCGGCGTTTCAGGCACGCTCGCATCCGATTTTGGTCTTGAAACCAAAATGGAGCTTGACGGCGTTGACATAAGCACCTACCAGAGCTTAAAGCCGCTTATATTCCCCGATGCCTCAAGCTATACGGCCGCGCAGGGCGTGACCACATTCCGCGGCAACAACTATCGAAACGACCCCACCTATGGTAGCGCCGGCAATGTGACTGAGAAAAAGCTTGAGCTTGCGTGGACAACCGAAATTCCCGGTTCCATATCCAAGGGTACGGACAGCGGCACATGGTTTGGCTGCGGCTGGACAGGTCAGCCTCTTATTGTGAAATGGCCTGAAAGCACAAAGAAAATAATGAATATATACGACGCGAAGAAAGCCGACCCCGATCTCGTTGAAATAGTGTACGCAACGGAAAACAGCTACATTTATTTTCTCGACCTCAAGGACGGCTCGATGACGCGCGACCATATAAATGGCAAATTCGCATACAAGGGCTCCGGCAGCCTCGACCCGCGCGGCTATCCGCTGCTGTATGTGGGCGCGGGCGATTCAAGCCCCAACGGGCCTGCGGAAAACCAGATAATCAGCCTTATAGACGGAAAGAAGCTTTATTCCTACGGGCAGGAGGATCCCTTCTCCACGCGCGGCTTCTTCGCCTTTGACCCGGCGACGCTTGTTCACGCCGAGAGCGATACTGTGACCTATGCCTCAGAATGCGGCATAGTTTATCAATTCAAGCTCAACACGCAGTATGACGAAGCGGCCGGCACAATATCCATAGCGCCGAGCAACATAATGAAGTGGCGCTACACTACCGACCGCTCGCGCCAGAGCAGCAGCAAATACTGGCTTGGCATAGAGTCCAGCCCAGTTATATGGCGCAACTTCATGTATGTATCCGATAACGGCGGCAACCTTTTCTGCATAAATATAAACACCATGGAAGTGGTGTGGATGCAGGACGTTTTAGACGATACAAACTGCACCCCGGTATTTGAGGTGAATGAGGAAACAGGCGAGGCTTCCATCTATATGGGCACTTCGCTCCACTGGACGGTGAACGATAACAACACCGGCATGATACCCTTCTGGCGCATAAACGCGCTCACAGGCGAAATCGTGTGGAAGGCCGAGGGCTATCGCTGCACGCGCTCCACCGTATCCGGCGGCATACAGGACACGGCGGCGCTTGGCAAAAACAACCTCAGCGATCTCGTTATCGTGGCATACGCCATGACCACCGAAACCGAAACGCGCGGCCTGCTCGTTGCTTATGACAAGGCGGACGGGCATGAGGTATGGAAGAAGAACCTCGATTCATACTCATGGTCGTCGCCCATAATCCTATACGATGCCAATGGCGACGGTTACGTTGTGGAATTTGATTCCTCCGGCCACTGTTACCTATTCGATGGGCGCAGCGGCGAGCTGCTTGACAAGCTTGAGCTTGAGGGCAACTTCGAGGCGAGCGCGGCGGCATATAATAATATGATAGTTATAGGCACGCGCGCATCGAAGATATATGGAATAAAGCTTAAATAATCAGGATAAACGTAAAGCGCCCGCTGCATAAGCAGAGGGCGCTTTTTTTGCATTGCGCCAAGGGCGCGCGCATAAAATTTATCATGCTTGAATTATTCAAAAAGCTTACCATAAGGACGATATTTCGCGGCTTATGCACATTGCTCGCGCTTTCAACGCTATTTGCGCTCGTTTATAGGGACGACGCGGCTGCCGTGAGCATAGCGTCAGCCGCTAATATAGCGTCAGCCGCTAATATAGCGTCAGCCGCTAAAATAGCGGCAACGCAGAAGCTCATCGCGCTCACGTTTGACGATGGGCCGTATACCAATATCACGGGGCGCATACTCGATATTTTGGAGAAAAACTCCGTTACGGCGACTTTCTTTATTATCGGCAGCCGCGTGCCCGGGCGCGAGGAAACATTGAGGCGCATTGAAAGGCTCGGCTGCGAAATCGGCAATCACACCTATTCTCACGCCGACCTCACCATGCTTTCAAAAGCGCGCTGCGCCGAGGAGATAGAGCTTGCGAACAAGGAATTCGAGCGTGTCTTGGGGCACAGCGCTGAGCTTGTGCGGCCGCCATACGGTTTTTACAATAAAACCGTGCGCGAGTGCGTTGATTATCCGCTCGTGCTGTGGACCGTGGATACCAACGACTGGAAGCCGCGAAACGCGCAGGAGCTCGCGCGATATGTGATAAACAATGTACACGATGAGAGCATAATCCTTATGCACGACGAGCAGACCTCCACCGCTGCGGCGCTTGAAGAATGCATACCGGCGCTTATCGAGATGGGATATAGGTTTGTGACGGTATCGGAGCTTATTGAAAGCTGCGGCGAGAGGTGCGCGGCGATAAAGTGATGGAGCGGCGGAATGCGGGCGTGGAGCGGTGTGCGGGCGCAATGCGGCGGCGTGGGGCTGCGGGCGTCTTAAAAAAGCGGTCTGAGTTTTCTCAGACCGCTTTTTCGCTTACTTTTTTATGTCCTTTGCGCGAATGATATAGATTATCATTAGCACAAATGTGAACAAGAGCGGGATACCGAAATAATTTATTCCGGCGTTTATCGCCGCCGACCATTCATAGCCCAGCTCAAGCGCCACGGGAATCTGCGTTATGACATACACTATCGCGCCCGCGAGTACCAGTAAAAAGGCGACAACCGTATATTTGCGAAATCTCAGCGTCCTTTGATCGTCCATTATCTGCACCTCAGCCCTGTGTTCTTTGGGATATACCCTGTATCTGCGAAACCGTCCAGCCGTAACGCGAGCTTGTGAGTATGGCTCCGCAATACTCACACTTGGCACTGTGGTTCACGGCTATCGGCGCGCCGCAGCTTTGGCAATGGAGCTGCTCAACGCCGGCGTTCTTCTCGGTCTTTGTGCCGGTGGAGCGAATAAGCGTCCACTTATAGGTCATGTAAAGCTGCTTGTTCTTATCGCCGCTTACAAGGTTGCCGGTGTTGTCGTCAACGGTATAGTCGGTTATGCGAGTCTTGAGGATAACGTCTATTACGTCGTTTCCACCGGTGAATACAACGTTTATTATGTCTACGCTGAGCACTGATATGCGCTCGACGAAGTTTGTGCGGCGCGCGGCTTTCAACGCGTCCAGCTGGCGGCCCATTTGATTATAAAGCGTATCGGTAAGGTGCGCACGCATAGGCTCCCAATCCTTATTCTGCCAGCAATTCTGCATTTGGATATATACGTTGGCGACGTCCGCCTTAAAATCTTCCTCGCTGAAATCGGGATCGTTATTGACGAGCGCGGCCATATTGGACGCAAGCGCGGGTGAAGGCGCGGTTGAGGCATAAGCCTGATAATTCTGGTTTGAGCCGCCGCGACGTCCCTTTTTCGAGTTTTTAAGCGCTGGAATCAGCACAATCGCCACTATAATAAGGAGAATAATAGTGGTGATCACGCCGTCGCCGGAGCCGCCTGAACCGCCTGAACTGCCGCTATCGCCAAAAAAGTAAACTCCGCCGCCAGAGCTGCCCCAATCCGACGAATCCCAATCGGACGAACCCCAGTCCGAGCTGCCGCCCCAATCCGAGCCGCCGCCCCAATCTGAATCGCCGCCGAAGCTGCCCGCGTCGCCCAATGATGCCACGGGTATCATAATCAATGCCACTATCAAAATGAGCGCTAATAAATGCTTTTTATTCATACATGCTCTCCTTTATTTGCTACGCAAATTATAGCAGTATTCTCAATGAATGTCTAGCGCGGGAGAACTAAACCCGCGCGCCCGCTCGGTTTTCCTGTGCTTTAATGCGCAAGGGCTTGTATATTATTCATTATATGTGATATTATGTTTATAAGCGAAAGCTAAATTTGCAAATCGGAGGTTAGATTTATGATATGTCCTAATTGTCATGCCGAGGTGGATAACGATAAGAGATTCTGCCCTAGCTGCGGCGCGGCCATGAACGCTCAGGCGCAGACCCCTCCCCCTCCGCCGCCCGTAAGCCAGCCGCCTTATCAACAGCCTTATCAGCAGCCTCAAGCCAATCAGCAGTATTGCGAGCCGCTTTCAACAGGCCAGTTCGTGCTGATGGATTTTCTCGCGGCAATACCGCTCGTTGGGCTTATACTCTATTTCGTATGGGCATTTAGCAGCAGCGAAAACCCCAACAGGCGCAGTTGGGCGAAGGCAAGGCTTATATGGCTGCTTATAAGCATAGTTTTAAGCATACTGCTCGTGATAATATTCGGCGCTACCATAGCCGGCATACTCGGCAGCATAGGCAGCTACGTTTATTGATCAACAGATAATTAACATTTTGCGCGCCGGTACATAACAAATGTACTTGCGCGCTTTATTATGCTATAATAATGCCATGCGAAAAATCGAAAGAATAATTTGTATAGGCTTAGCGGCGCTCGTTGCCGCCGCATACGCATACTGGGCGCTCACAGCGGCGCACACGCTTTTATCGCTCGCCGCGGCCGCCTTGAGCGCTTTCCTTTTTGGCGCGGTGCTTTTAAGGCTTGTGCCAAGCACCATTGAAGCCTTCACGCTCGACGCGCCCATATCGCCCGACGCGCTTCTTGGCAGGCGCACGCTCAGGTTTACGCGCCGCCACCCGTGGCTTTCCATAATCATTTTCGTGCTGCTAACGCGCATTGTGCTCTACATCGCCGCATACGCCGCTCACACGATATTCGACGGCTATTCCGGCGGCATATTTGAAACGCTCCGCTCAATATGGCTTAGGAGCGATTCGCCAAGCTATATGGGCATAGCCGAAAACTGGTATGTCACAACTGGCGACGCGCGCTTTCACATAGTTTTCTTCCCGCTCTATCCGCTGGTGATCAGGCTTGTAAACTATCTTACTTATGACAGCTTTGCTTCGGCCATGCTAATATCAAACGCGTCATGCATGATAGCCGGAATACTGATGTATGAAATAGCGGCGCTCGACCTTGACAGGCGCGCCGCGCTAAGATGCGTCAGATACATGCTGATAATCCCAGGCTCATTCTTCTTTGCCGCCCCCATGACGGAGGCGCTGTTTTTAATGCTGACGCTCGCGGCGGTGCTTTTGATACGAAAGAAGCACTATTTCTTCGGCGCTCTATTCGGCGCGCTTTCGGCGTTTACGCGCTCGCTTGGCGTTATCATTATTGTATTCGCCTTATATGAATATATCTCAGACCTATTAAAGGTTCGGCGCGACGGGCAGAAGCAAACGCGGAGGCTCATACTGGGCGGGCTTTCGCTTTTGATAATCCCGCTTGGACTTGCGGGCTATTTATATGTGAATTATCAGGTGACAGGCAATATGTTCACTTTCGCGGCCTATCAAAGCGAGCATTGGAGTCAGGGTTTTGGATTTTTCTTCTCAAGCGCCGCATATCAAAGCGAGCTCATGCTCACGCACCTCGCTCAAGGCGATCTTAACTCCGCGTGGGCGCTTTGGATGCCCAATGTTATCATGTCCTTCGCGGCGCTCATTATTGTGCTGCCCGCGCAAAAGCTAAAGCGCATGCGCGCTTCTTATGTGGCATACTTTCTAATCTATTTTGCAGTTGCCATAGGCGCAACATGGCTTTTAAGCGCTCCGAGATACCTTGCCGCGTGCTTTGCGCTGCCCTTTGCATTAACGCTGCTCACGGACGACCCGCGTGCGGACGCCGCAATAAGCGTGGTTTCTTCGCTATCCGCGCTCGCTTACTGCTGCATGTACGCCATAGGCTATCATGTATATTAAGAGAGAAAAAACGCAGCCTTAAAAATGAAGAGGCGCCATAGACCCATATTCGCTCAAATACAAAGAATTTAAGCTTATAAATGCGCTTTGGTATCCGCACGCCGATAACGATGGCGCGGGCCATATTTCTGCGCCCCGAACAGCGCTTTTTAAAAACGGCGGCGGAACGCGAAGAATTTACCTTGGGCTACTGTGAGCTTGAAGCCTACTCGAAAAAAGCCTTTTGCCATTTCTATTCAATGGGCAATCCCGATTGTCAAAAAGATGTGCGCGGCATAATTGAGAGCGCAATTTTTTATACATGCTGAGGATCAAGCTCTCCCGAATATTCATCATACCAATCATATAAGTCTGAACCGCACCAATCGTCAAAATATGCATAATCTGTGAAATCCTGCATATTTTGAGGCGCTCTCTCCCCTTGAGGCACGCATTGCTTCGCGGCCGCAGACTTGAGTGCGAGGTCGGCTATGGCAAGTGCCGCGCACTTTGGCATCGCGCTATAGATATGTGCGCTCATATCATCATAAACCGAATTACCATATACCAGTTTATCAACTGCATCAGCCACTGAAATAAGGCTGTTTCCCGATAGTGCCATGCCATTTGATACAAGGAAGCGTATATTGCGCGATTCGCAGCCAGGCACGGCGTTTACGAGCACCATAGGCAGGCCCTTTGCCGCCGCCTCTGTGGTGCAAAGGCCGCCCGCCTTGGTTACGAACACGTCAGCAGCGTCCATGTATAAAGCCATGTTTGACGTGTATCCAACAGCCGTCACGTTAGGCGCGGCAAGCCGCTTTATTTTGGCCAAGGTTTTTTCATTGCGTCCGCACACGACCACAATCTGCTCAGAGCCATGCCTTTGGCTTATGGCCTTTGCAATGCGCGCCATGCGTCCGCAGCCTATGCTGCCGCCGCCAATAAGTATCAGTTTCCCTTCCTTGGCAAGCCCCAGCTCGCGTCTGGCCGCCTTTTTATCCATTTTAACGCAAAACGCCTGGCTTATAGGTATGCCGCTCGGAATAAGCCTGCTTTCATCCGCGCCATTGGCTATAAACTCGCCCGCGAGCGAAGCGTGAGGAATAAAGAATGCGTCCATGGACTCTTTTGCCGCGCAGGGGCAGCAGCAATAATCCGTAGCCACAAAAAAGGCCGGAATGCGCCTGCCATAGCGCTTTTTCAGCTTGCTCACCATCATTGCGCCAAATATATGCGTGCAGATAACGGCGTCATAATCGGAAACGCAGCCGTTAAGGCGCGCCGCGCCGCGCGAGATTATGCCAGACATCGCCGCTCGCATAAGCTCTGGAAATTTTTCCTCCACGCTATATCCCGCGCCGAATACATGCGGCATTTTACAATAGGTAAACGTGTGGATATGCGCTATTGCGCGCGAGATGCGGGGCGAGGCGAATGCGAGCGCATCGCAAATATCACACTCGTGCCCTTTTGACAAAAGCGTTTCGCTTATGGCCTTCGCCGCGGAGTTATGGCCTTCGCCCGTGTTACACGAGAGCACAAGCAGCTTCATTTGAATCCCTCCCCTCAAAGCGTCTCGCCAATTTAGCATAGCGCGGCCTATCATATCTTTGGATAATGATAAACGGCAGATTGAAAAGCACAACGTCTGTCGCCCATACAATAGCGCCCGCCACGCCCGGAGTGAGCAAGAGTATCACTGGCGAGAGCATTATAAGCGCCACATGCGTGGCTTCCGCTATGCACGACTCAATTATGAGCATATTGAGGCTTTGTGCTGTGAATTTGCCGTCCGGATGCTTTTTCACCATCGATTTCACATAGACGCTCTTATCAGGCAGCAGATCCTTCCATTTGTGAACGCCTATGCGCCTGTAAACGCGGCCGCCGTCCTCCCAGCTATAGGGTTTAAACCTTGCCGGATCTATTTTTTGCCTTGGAACGGCTTCACCTATAAAATGCGAGGCGACTCCCAAAGCAGCAATATAAAAAACGCTTAACAAAAACCTTATCATTGCCTTATCATTCCCTTGATTTATGCTAATAATAGCCTATCGGGCAACATTAAGGCTTTCAACCAAGAAAAACGGCGAAATGCACAAAAAAGCGACACGCCGGGCTATGTGTATGATAATGTCACGCTCGTTTAATAAACCAGACACCTTAAAAACATAAACCGCTATCGGGCCGTGCATGGGCGGCACGATAAAATATCGGGCTTTTCTATAGAACAATTATTCGGCGCGTGATATAATCACAATAAGAGAATTAACTTGGAGGGTACGTCTATGAAAACAAGACCTGAAATAAAAGAAAAGGCAAAATGGTATTTCAACCAATCGTATTGGACATGCGTTGGCGTATATGTGCTCACAATGGTGGCTATAGGCGCGATAAGCGGCGTTACATTCGGCTTGGGCGCAATAGTGCTCGCCCCCTCGCTTACAATAGGGCTCGCGTTTTTCTCGCTGAGCGCATATCGCGGACAGCCAGTGAGCGTGGAGCTGATGTTTCACAGCGGGTTTGACGGCTTTGGCCGCAAGCTTGGCGGCTACCTTTGGATGGAGCTTTTCACATTCCTATGGAGCCTATTGTTCATCGTTCCCGGCATAATAAAGCTTTTTGCCTATTTTGCCACCCCGTACATATTGGCCGATTGCCCCAAGGTGCCCGCAACGCAGGCGATAAAGCTTTCCATGCGCATGATGAACGGGCATAAAGGCGAACTGTTCGTGATGGTGCTTTCATTCCTGGGCTGGCAGATATTATCCGGACTCACCTTCGGCATACTCGACATATTCTATGTTGGGCCGTATCGCGAGATCTCGTTTGCAGGCTTCTTTGAGGAAGTGAAGAACAACGCCATACTCACCGGCGTTATAGACCAGAGCGAGCTATATTAAAGCACAGAAGAGCCGAGCAATCCCGCTAAGGGCGGCGAAGGAAGGGCGGGGCGCACGCGAGAAAAGCTTTGCCGGGTGATATAGATGAATATTTTATATTGGAAATACGCGGTGGAGGTTGCAAAAACCCACTCGATAAATCAGGCTGCGGAAACGCTTTATGTTGCGCAGCCTAATTTGAGCCGCTCAATAAAGGCGCTCGAGGCCGAGCTTGGAATAACGATTTTCGAGCGCTCGGCAAAGGGCATGTTTCTCACGCCCGACGGCGAAAAATTTATAAGCTACGCAAAAAGGATACTCGATCAGATACAAGATGTGGAAAAGCTATACAAGCAGGGCTTGCCCGCAACGCAGCAATTCTCCATATCGGTTCCGCGCGCAAGCTATATATCCGACGCGTTCGCCCGGTTTTCCACCTGCATAGGCGCGCAATCGGCCGAAATATTTTATAAAGAAACGAACTCCTCGGAGGCTATAAAAAACATACTCAGCGCCGATTACAGGCTTGGCATAATCAGATATGCCGCCAATTTCGACAGATATTTCAAGGATATGCTCGATGAAAAGGGGCTGAGCTACGAGCTTGTGGCGGAATTCACATATATGCTCATAATGAATGAGGCCAGCCCGCTCGCAACGCTTGCGGATATTCATTTTTCCGATTTGGAGCCGCTGATAGAAATTGCTCACGCGGACCCGTATGTGCCGTATCTGCCGCTTGCCACGGTGAAAAAAGAAGAGTTGCCGGACAATATTTCGCGGCACATTTTTGTATTCGAGCGCGGAAGTCAATTTGAGCTTTTGGCGCAAAACAGCGATACCTTTATGTGGGTATCGCCGCTTCCTGACGGGCTAATAAAAAGATACGCCCTCGTGCAGCGGCGCTGCGCCGACAACACAAAGGTATATAAGGATATGCTCATATATAAAAACGACTATCGCTTATCCGAGCTTGACAAGCGCTTTATCACGGAGCTGTGCAATTCCAAAAGAGCGGTGTTTTAAGCGCTTTGCTCTTTTCGATACATGGCATATCAATACTGATAATACCGATATGTAAAGCTGATTATTCCCATAACAAAATCCTCGTGCTATTGTAAGACTGCCCCGAGGGCAGAAATACAATCAGCAGGAGGATTTTAAAATGACACGCTTTACACTTCCCCGTGATATTTATCATGGCAAGGGCGCTTTGGAGGCGCTGAAGAATTTTCAGGGCACGAGGGCTATGATTTGCGTCGGCGGCGGCTCAATGAAGCGATTCGGGTTTTTGGATAGAGCAAAAAAATATTTGGAAGAAGCAGGCATGCAGGTTGAGCTGCTTGAGGGCATAGAACCGGATCCGTCCGTTGAAACCGTGATGAACGGCGCGAAAGCCATGCAGAAGTTCCAGCCTGACTGGATAGTTGCAATAGGCGGCGGCTCGCCCATCGACGCCGCGAAAGCCATGTGGATAAAATACGAATATCCCGATTGCACATTTGAGGATATGTGCAAGGTATTCGGATTGCCAAAGCTGCGCACCAAAGCGCATTTTTGCGCCGTTTCCTCCACATCTGGCACCGCGACCGAGGTTACCGCGTTTTCCATTATCACCGATTATGAAAAGGGCATCAAATACCCTATAGCGGATTTTGAAATCACTCCGGACGTTGCCATAGTTGACCCTGAGCTGGCTGAAACGATGCCCAAAAAGCTTGTGGCGCACACAGGCATGGACGCTATGACGCACGCCGTCGAGGCTTATGTTTCCACTGCCAACTGCGATTATACGGATCCTCTTGCCATACACGCAATAGAGATGATAATGAAGGAGCTTATCCCATCATATAACGGCGATGTTGAAGCGCGCGGCTCCATGCACAACGCGCAGTGCTTGGCGGGCATGGCGTTTTCAAACGCTCTGCTTGGCATAGTGCACTCAATGGCGCACAAGACCGGCGCGGCTTTTGCGGACTATGGCGCGCATATAATACACGGCGCGGCGAACGCCATGTATCTGCCAAAGGTGATAGCCTTTAACGCAAAGGACGCAGCCGCAAAAAAGCGCTACGGCACTATAGTCGATTACATGGGGATAGCCGATAAGGCTGCAAGCGACGATGAAAAGGTCGCCGCGCTGATAGCGTACCTTCGCAATATGAGCGAGGAGCTCAATATCCCGCACTGCATTAAAAACTATGGCGCGGACAGCTATCCTTGCCAGAAGGGCTTCGTTCCGGAGGAGGTATTCCTTGCGCGCCTGCCCGAAATAGCCAAAAACGCCATCGGCGACGCCTGCACCGGCTCAAACCCCCGCCAGCCCAGCCAGGAGGAAATGGAAAAGCTGCTCAAGTGCTGCTACTATGATACCGAAGTTGATTTTTAACAGATACTCTTATCTACGCAGGGCGGCGGCTTCGGAGCCGTCGTCCTGTTTCGATATTTATTATATCGATAATGATATTACTGATTGCATTTTAAATAATTCCCGTCGCAGGGAGAGACTGCTATACTAAAGATGAAGGGAGGCGCACGCAATGAACGATATGAATATTTCGCGGGCGACGCTTGGAAGGCTGCCTATATATATGCGCTATCTTAAAGCCATATCGTCCTTGGGGGTCAAGAGCGTATCCGCCACGGCGATGGCGAGGGCGCTGGGGCTTGGCGAGGTGCAGGTGCGCAAGGATCTTGCCACGGTGAGCGGTTCGGGAAAGCCGAAAATCGGCTACGCGGTTTTAGAGCTGCTTGGCGATCTTGAGCGCGTGATGGCGCGGCTTGCGCACTGCCGCAGCGTGATAGTGGGCGCGGGAAAGCTTGGCCGGGCATTGCTTGAATATCACGGGTTCTCAGATTTTGGCATTGAAATAGCCGCCGCCTTTGACAGCGACAGCGCCAAGTGCGGCGAGAGCGAATCTGGGAAAACGGTCTATCCGCTTGAAATGTTTGAGCAATACTGCACTCTCAACGATATTCGCGCCGGGATCATCACGGTTCCGTCGGACTCCGCCAAGCAGGTTTGCGAGCTGATGGTAAAGTGCCGTCTCAAGGCTATATGGAACTTTGCGCCATGCGTGCTCGACGTCCCTAAGGGAGTTATAGTGCAGCAGGAGAATTTAGCGTCGTCGCTGGCATATTTAAGCTTACTGGTTAATCGAAATAACATATAGGAGGCAAAAGTGATATGAAACAATATGAAACGGTTGACAGCGTTGAAAGGCTGGAGGCTGCCATAGCGCGCGTAAGAAGCGCGCAGAAGGAATACTCGGCCTTTGGGCAGGAGCAGGTGGACAGGATATTCCTCGCCGCGGCGACCGCCGCAGACAAGGCGAGGCTTCCGCTTGCAAAGCTCGCCGTTGAGGAGACCGGCATGGGCATAGTTGAAGATAAGGTAATAAAAAACCATTATGCCGCAGAATATATATACAATGCATATAAGGACACAAAGACCTGCGGCGTTATAGAGGAGGACGCGACGTTTGGGCTGTGCAAAATCGCTGAGCCCATAGGCGTTATCGCGGCTGTTATCCCAACGACCAACCCCACGTCCACCGCCATATTCAAAGCGCTTATAGCGCTTAAAACGCGAAATGGCATTATAATCAGCCCGCACCCGCGCGCAAAGCGCTCCACCGTTGCGGCGGCAAAGCTAATTTTAGAAGCGGCCGTGGCCGCGGGCGCGCCGGAGGATATTATCGCCTGGGTGGACGTTCCAAGCCTTGAAATGACCAATTTGGTTATGAAAGAGGCCGACGTCATCCTTGCCACAGGCGGGCCTGGTATGGTAAAATCAGCTTATTCCTCAGGGAAGCCGGCGCTTGGCGTTGGCCCCGGCAATACGCCCGCCATTATCGACGACACCGCCGATATACTGCTTGCGGTAAACTCGATAATCCATTCCAAGACCTTTGATAACGGAATGATATGCGCGTCTGAGCAATCGGTCATAGTGCTCGACAGGGTGTATGACGCGGTAAAGGCCGAATTTGCGGACAGGGGCTGCTATTTCCTCGATTCAGAGGAAGCTCAAAAGGTGCGCAAAACGATTATCGTTAACGGCGCGCTCAACGCAAAAATTGTTGGGCAAAGCGCTGCCACTATAGCCGCGCTCGCCGGCATTTTAGTTCCTCAAGGCACTAAAATACTCATAGGCGAGGTGGAAAGCGTCGATTTGACCGAGGAATTTGCGCACGAGAAGCTCTCCCCCGTGCTCGCCATGTATCGCGCAAAGGACATTCAGGACGCGTTTTCAAAGGCTGAGCGCCTTATCGCGGACGGCGGTTACGGCCACACTTCATCTATATATTTAAATGATACTACGGAGCAAGCGAAGCTCGACGAGTTTGCCGCGAGAATGAAAACCTGCCGCATACTCGTTAACACGCCCTCATCACAGGGCGGCCTAGGCGACTTATACAATTTCAAGCTCACTCCCTCGCTAACGCTCGGCTGCGGAAGCTGGGGTGGCAACAGCGTGAGCGAAAACGTGGGCGTGAAGCAGCTATTGAACATTAAAACAGTCGCTAAAAGGAGAGAAAATATGCTTTGGTTTCGTGCGCCTGAAAAGGTTTACATCAAAAAAGGCTGCCTGCCGGTGGCGCTAAACGAGCTTAAAACCGTGATGGGCAAGCAAAGAGCGTTTATCGTGACGGACAGCTTCCTATATCAAAACGGCTATGCAAAGCCCATAACCGACAGGCTTGACGAAATGGGCATTGAGCATGCAACATTTTTCGACGTTGCCCCCGACCCGACGCTTGCCTGCGCAAAAGCGGGCGCGGAGCAGATGCGCGCATTTAAGCCCGATGTTATAATCGCGCTCGGCGGCGGAAGCGCCATGGACGCCGGCAAAATAATGTGGGTACTATATGAACACCCGGAAGCCGACTTTATGGATATGGCGATGCGCTTTATGGATATACGCAAGCGAGTTTACACATTCCCGAAGATGGGCGAAAAGGCTTATTTCATCGCAATACCCACCTCCGCCGGAACGGGCTCCGAGGTGACGCCATTTGCCGTTATTACGGACGAGACGACAGGCGTTAAATATCCGCTTGCGGACTATGAGCTCATGCCTAAGATGGCCATAATAGACGCGGATTTCCACATGAGCGCGCCTCGCGGACTTACCGCGGCCTCCGGCATAGACGCGGTTACCCACGCCCTTGAGGCATACGCCTCCATGATGGCGACGGACTATACCGACGGGCTCGCCCTCCGCTCGCTTGAGCTGATATTTAAATATCTGCCCCGCGCTTATGACAACGGCCAAACCGACGCGGAGGCTCGCGAAAAGATGGCGAACGCGGCGACTATGGCGGGCATGGCTTTTGCGAACGCTTTCCTTGGCGTGTGCCACTCTATGGCGCATAAGCTCGGCGCTTTCCATCATCTGCCCCACGGCGTTGCGAACGCGCTCATGATAGACGAGGTACTCCGCTTCAACGCGGCCGAGGCGCCGCACAAAATGGGCACATTCCCGCAATACGATCACCCTCACACGCTCGCTCGCTACGCAGAGGTTGCCAGCGCGCTCAATATCGGCGGCGCAAACGACGCTGAAAAGCTTGAAAACCTGATTGCGGCTATCGACGCGCTAAAGGCGAGGGTTGGCATAAAGCGCACGATACAGGAATACGTCCCCGACGAAGCGGATTTTTTAGCGCGGCTTGACGCAATGACGGAGCAGGCGTTCGACGATCAATGCACCGGCGCAAATCCCCGCTATCCGCTCATGAGCGAGATAAAGCAGATGTATTTAAACGCATACTACGCAAAGACCTTTGAAGAAGCGCCCCTGCCCGCGCAGGAGCTTACAAACGTGAAGGCCGATCCTATAAAAAAGCTCTATCGCAAGGGCAATAAGGCGTAAGGGAGGAAACGAAAATGAAGCTAGACAGAATCATTGCGGTGAGAAACAATAAAACCGTTTACCGCGACGGTGAAAACTGCGTTAAGGTGTTCGACGCGGATTTTTCAAAGGCCGACATACTAAACGAGGCGCTAAATCAGGCGCGAGTGGAGGAAACGGGGCTTGCCGTGCCAAAGATAAAGGAAGTGAGCGTTATAGATGGGTGCTGGGCGATAATTTCAGAATATATTAAGGGCAAAACCCTGGCGCAGCTCATGCAGGAGAATCCGGACAAGGCTTGCGCATATATGGAACGGTTTGTGGACTTGCAGCTTGAGGTGCAGAGCAAGACCTGCCCGAAGCTAAACAAGCTAAAGGATAAGCTCAGCGCCAAGATAGACCAAAGCAGCCTTAACGCAACCACGCGCTACGACCTTCGCACCCGCCTTGAAGCCATGCCAACGCACAATAAGCTCTGCCACGGCGATTTCAACCCCACAAATATAATCGTTACGGACGCGGGCGAGCTATTCACTCTGGACTGGTCGCACGCGACTAACGGCAATGCTTCCGCCGACGCGGCGCGCACTTATCTGTGCTTCTGGCTCGCGGGCGATATTGACGGCGCGGAGCAATATCTTGAGCTGTTTTGCAATAAAAGCGACACTGCAAGGCAGTACGTGCAAAAGTGGATGCCAATAGTTGCGGCGTCCCAGTCCGTAAAGGGCAATGAAAAAGAGCGTCAGTTCCTGCTTTCATGGGTTGACGTTGTTGATTATCAATGAGGAGGATAGAAAAATGAAAGTGACGGTTTGTATAGGGTCGTCTTGCCATATAAAAGGCGCCCGTCAGGTGGTGGAGCAACTTCAATACCTGATAGCCCACAACTCACTCAAGGACAAGGTGGAGCTTGGCGGCACCTTCTGCATGGGCAAATGCCAGCAGGGCGTCTGCGTGACCGTTGACGACGAGTTTTTCTCCGTCAGCCCGGACACGGTGGCGGAGTTCTTTAGCGCGCAAGTGCTTACAAAGGTGTAAAGCTATGGTATTTATTCAGGTATGCGTGGGAAGCTCCTGCCACCTGAAGGGGTCGCAGGCAATAGTCAATATGATGCAGCAAAAGGTGGAAGCGGACGGCCTTGGCGACGAGGTGATACTCTCCGGCAGCTTTTGCACAGGCAAATGCAATCGCGTAGGCGTTACCATAACGGTAAACGATAATGTTTTCGCGGGCGTTACACCGGAAGGCTTTTTAGCATTTTGGAATGAACAGGTCAGCCCGCTGCTTGCTAAGAAAGGTGAATAAAATGGCCAGCTGCCTTACTTTAAAAAAATCTAACTGCAAAAACTGCTATAAGTGCATTCGTCACTGCCCTGTTAAGTCCATTCGCTTTTCAGGCAATCAAGCGCACATAATAGAAGATGAATGCGTGCTGTGCGGACACTGCTTCGTTGTGTGCCCGCAAAACGCGAAGGAGATAACGAGCGAGGTTGAAAAGGCGCGCGTGCTCATCGCCAGCGGCGATCCCGTTTACGTTAGCCTTGCGCCATCATTTATAGCCAACTATGACGGCGTTTGCATAAGCGCCATGCGCGAAGCGCTGCAAAAGCTGGGCTTTAAGGACGCGGAGGAAACGGCGCTCGGCGCGACGATGGTTAAAAATGAATATGACCGCATGCTCCTTGAGGATACGCGCGACGTGATAATCACCTCCTGCTGTCACTCGGTAAACCTGCTCATACAAAAATATTTCCCATCGTCGCTTCAATATCTTGCGGACGTAATGTCGCCCATGCAGGCGCATTGCACCGATATAAAGCGCAGATACCCGAACGCGAAAACGGTTTTTATAGGGCCGTGCGTTGCAAAGAAGGACGAGGCCGCTATATACGATGGCATTGTGGACGCTGTGCTTACATTTGAGGATCTAAGCCGCTGGCTCAGCGATGAAAAAATTGAGCTGAAGCAGCAGACTGATTCAAGCGACGAAAGCCGCGCGCGCTTCTTCCCCACCTGCGGCGGCATACTCAAGACCATGAAAAAGGAAAATCCGGCTTATACCTATCTCGCGGTTGACGGAATGCAGAATTGCATTTGCGCGCTTGAGGATATTCAAAGCGGCAAGGTGCATAAATGCTTCATCGAAATGTCCGCCTGCGCGGGAAGCTGCATAAACGGGCCTGTGATGGAAAAATACCATCGCTCGCCGGTGCAGGATTATATGTCGGTAGCGCGTTACGCCGGAAACCGTGATTTTCCGGTGGAAGAAGTTGGGGCCGAAAGCCTTCACAAGCTCTTCCCCGTGATTGAAAAGCCGTCCTTTGCGCCCAGCGAGTCTGAAATAAAGGACATGCTGCTGCAAATGGGCAAAACCAAGCCCGAGGACGAGCTTAACTGCGGCTCCTGCGGCTATGAAACATGCCGCGAGAAGGCGGTGGCGATACTTGCGGGCAAGGCGGAAATTTCCATGTGCCTGCCATACCTAAAAGAGAAGGCGGAAAGCTTCTCAGGGTGCATAGTGAATAACACGCCAAACGGGCTTATAGTGCTAAACGACAAGCTTGAGGTGCAGCAGGTGAATGCGGCCGCAAGAAGGATAATGAATATTCGCGCCGAATCAGACGTGCTTGGCGAGCCTGTTGTGCGCATACTCGATCCGCTCGTATTTATAAAGGTGCTTGAAAGCAAGTGCAGCGTGCGCGATCAAAGAACGTATCTCGCCGAATACAAACGCTTCGTTGAGCAGACGGTCGTTTACGACAGCGACTACCACCTGTTGATATGCATTATGCGCGATGTTACCGAGGAGGAGGACGAGCGCAGCAAGCGCAAGACGCTAAGCGAGCAGACCGTGGAAACGGCGGATAAGGTGGTTGATAAGCAAATGCGCATAGTGCAGGAGATAGCCTCCTTGCTCGGCGAGACTGCCGCTGAAACCAAAATAGCGTTAACAAGGCTGAAGGAGTCGATAGCAAATGAAAGTGCGGATGAATGACCTATGTGCCGACATCGGCTATAAAAGCATAAACCATGCCGGCGAGCAGCTTTGCGGCGACCATGTTGACATAGTCGAGCAGGGCGAGGATTCCTTTGTTATAGTGCTGGCGGACGGGCTTGGCAGCGGCGTTAAGGCGAGCATACTCTCAACGCTTACCTCCAAGATCATTTCCACCATGCTCGCTGACGGGCTGACGCTCGAGGACTGCGTCGCCGCTATCGCCGCAACGCTTCCGATATGCTCCGTGCGCGGCGTAGCGTATTCAACCTTCACAATCATTCATCTGATAGATAATATGGAAGCGGAGCTTATCCAATATGATAACCCGCATGTGATATTGATACGCAACGGCGAAAATTACGAATATCCAAGGGCCGAAATGAATATCGGCGGCAAAACGATATTCAAATCCGTAATAAAGCTTTGCGAAAACGATATATTCATCGCCATGAGCGACGGCTGCCCCCACGCGGGGCTTGGCAGCGCATATAACTTTGGCTGGAAGCGCGAGGATATTATTTCATTTATGGAGACGATGTCCTGCGTTGGGTATACGGCCAAAACGCTCTCCACAATACTTATTGACGAGTGCGACAAGCTTTATGGCGGCAAGCCCGGCGACGACGCTACGGCGTGCGTTGCACGGATACGCAAGCGCGAGCCAATGAACCTGCTCTTTGGCCCGCCGAGCAACCGCGACGACGCCAACCGCATGATGGCGCTGTTCTTTTCAAAGGAAGGCAAGCATATCGTGTGCGGCGGAACCACTTCCTCCATTGCGGCAAAGTATCTTGGCAAGCCCGTTAAGGCGAGCTTGAGCTTTGAAGCGTCTGACGTGCCGCCAACGGCGGAAATAGAGGGCGTGGACCTTGTGACAGAGGGCGTTTTAACCATAAACAAGGTTTTAAGCTACGCAAAGGATTATCTTAGCAACAATGAAACCTATGAGCAGTGGAGCGTGCAAAAGCGCGACGGCGCGTCCATG
>CAZZNN010000012.1:6182-20654 GCA_964655605.1 uncultured Oscillospiraceae bacterium | reverse complement strand
TATCATGCCATAAGAAAATTCCTCGAGCGCGTATATGACGGGCCTAAAATCCACCGACGGGCAATATTTTGAGCATACATAAACGTCGCTCGCGGCAAGCTTGAAGGTTTTGAGCGCGAAATCGAGCTTGCCCTGATACGCGCCGCCTATGATAAGCTTCATAAAATACCTCCGATAATTCCAAGCGCTATAAGCCCCGCCGCCTCGCCAACCGTGAGCGCGAAGCCCGAAACGTCGCCCGATATTCCGCCAAGGCTCCTTGCCGCCCACACTAGCGCCGCCCCATAGCCAAGCGCCGTAGCCAGGCACGCCGCGAGCGCGGCAAAGCCTGTGGCGAGAGCGGGGGCGAGCGCGGAGCAGGCGGCCGCGCCCGCGAATAGAATAAATAGCCATATAAGGCCGCAAATAACGTCCGCCCGGCTCTTTTTCGGCGCTGAATACTGGCTGTGCTCAAGCGGCCTCACCGCCGATACCGCAATAAGCGCGCACGCGCGCGATACTGCCGGAATAAACGCGAAAGCCGCGGGGGATATGGCCGATGAAAACGCCTCGTAAGCGCCCGCGAGCATGAAAATGAAAAGCAGCGCCGCCGCAATAACGGCAAAAGCGCCGCAGTGCGGATCCTTGAGTATCCTTAGCCGCTCCTCTTTTGGCCGCCTCGAGAGCACAGCGTCTGAAACGTCCATATAGCCGTCAAGATGTATCGCGCCCGATAAAAGCACAGGCAGCGCGGCCACTATAGCCGCCGCTATCATGCTATTTGGCAGCACGGCGCGCAGCCCTAAAACTATGAGCGCGGCTATCGCGCCGAGCACTGCGCCCAAAAATGGGAAGCCCCTTAGCATGCGCCGCCTGAGCGAATCGTCCCACACATTGGCTGGCATGGGCAGCACTGAAAACATGGAGAAACACATTATAAGCCCCGTTAGCAGCTTTTTCATATCGCCCGCCCCTTTCGCCAAACGGGTATGCCGCTCATTACCTCGATAACCCCGTCCGCAAGCGCAGCGAGGGTCGTATCCACACGCGCAAGGCCGCGCCGGTAGCTTTCGGTAAGCTCGTCATAATGCCGCGCGTCGGAATATATGTAGTCCGATACCATAACTATGTTGGGCGCGGCCTTGGCGAGCGCGATAAGCCCGCTTTCCACCCTTTCGGGCGCGTCCGCGTCAAAAACGCCGTTTTTGAACATTTCGTTTGACAATAGCGCCGTCACGCTGTCAAGCAGCGCCGCCGAGCCCTTTTTACTGATTTTGGGGATAACGCCTTCAATGGCGAGCGGCGCTTCGATGGTTTTAAAGCCAAGGCCCTCACGCTCTTTTATGTGCCGCTCTATTCTCTTTATGTCCTCCGCGTCCGCAGGCGTCATCGTGGCGATATAAAAGCGCTCAAAATCGCCCGCGAGCTTGAGCGTAAGCCTCTGCGCGTGGGTCGATTTGCCGTTTTTGCAGCCGCCGGAAATATAAATGAACAAAGCTTCTACTCCTTATCAAAGGACGATGTATTATCGCGTATTTCCTTTAAATATCCATCGTCTATGCTTGCCGTTGCGAATGTGGCCATGTTTTTAAAAACCGCCTCCGCCGCGTCCAGCAGCATAAACGCGAGCGTACACCCGCTGCCCTCGCCAAGGCGCATATCCATATCGAGCATGGGCTCAAGTCCAAGCTCGCGCATGGCGGCTGTGTAGCCTCGCTCGCAGGATATATGCGAGGGCAGCATATATTCGGCGCTCAAAGGGCATATTCTTTTTGCCGCAAGCGCGCTCACAGCGCCGATAAAGCCGTCTATCACAACGGGGAGCCGCGAAGCCGCCGCGCCAAGATACGCGCCCGTCATGGCGGCAATGTCGAATCCGCCGACCTTTTGCAGCACCTCTATGGGATCGCCGCCGTTTGGCGCGTTTAGCGCGAGCGCCGCTTTTATGACGCGCTTTTTATTTTCAAACGCCGCGTCTGTAAGCCCGCCGCCGCGCCCCGTAAGCTCGACGGGGTCAAGCCCTGTGAGCGCCGCGAGCACGGCCGACGAGGTTGTGGTGTTGCCAATTCCCATCTCGCCTATGCCGATAACGTCATAGCCAAGCTCCTTTGCCCTGACGGCCGCCTTTGCGCCGCACAATAAAGCCCTGTGCGCTTCACATAAGGTCATGGCGGGGCCTTTTAATATATTTTTTGTGCCGCGCGCGATTTTTTCGTTTATGACGAGCGGCTCGGCGACATCGTATTTTACGCCTACGTCGTATACAATAGTATCGGCGTTTACAAATTTTGCAAGCGTGCCAGCGCCAGTAAGCCCGCGCGCGAGATTCATCGTCTGCATAAGCGTCACCGTGTCCGGCGCGCTCGACACGCCTTCCTCAACAACGCCGTTGTCCGCGCAGAATACCACGAGCGCCCGCTTTTTTACGCTTATATCAATGCTTCCGCGTATCGCCGCGAGTCTTATTGCGAGCTCTTCAAGCTTGCCAAGGCTTTTTGGGGGCTTCGCCAAAGAGTCAAGGTGCGCGCGAGCCTCGGCGGCGGCGCAGCCGTCCGTAGGGGCGATAGCATCAACTACAGACCAAATAGAATCACACATCACATATTACCTCGTTTGGATTATAATATATGGCCGCATTTGAGTCAAATAGGCGGCAAATTTTTGGTATGCAGTTCTCAACCGGGTTATTCATGGCAATACCGTATAAAATATTTCAGTAACAATTTGGTTACAAGATTACATTTCATATATATTGAGCTGAAATGCTAGACTTTGCCGCATTATGATGATATAATTCCAACATTCACCATAAAGAACTACTTATATGTATTATAATACAAGCGTGAATACTGTTTATAATTAAACATATAAGCATGAGCGGGAGAAGCATGGGGGAAACAAAACGTTCAAGCGGCGCGTTTATTCACGCGAGGACTCTCAAGGCGGGTCTGATAAGAAAGCTGATGCCAATAATATCGGCGTCATTGATAATACTTTTATTTGCGTGCACGGCAATTTCCATGCTGACCACGCAAAATACCGCGCGCACCATACTTTCCTACGCCGCGGAGCAAACCAATGAAAGACTGTCTCAGGCCATAGAAAGCATATCCGCTCTAAATGACGCGGTTGCGGATTGCGCGTGCTGTTCAAGCGACGCTGAGCATCTTGAAAGCATAGCCGAGGAAATAAGCAAGAGCAACGAATATATTTTAAACATAAATATTTTGGATCACAATGGCAGGTCGATGTTCACCGGCGAGGAGCTTTCAAAGCAGGAAGCCTATTTAAAGGTGCGCAGCAATAATAAAAGATACATCTCCGATGTTGATTACGACGATAGAACCGGCTGCTATATGTTTTATATAGCGATACCCGTGATAAGCAACGGCACATATATAGGCGTTATAGAAACCAAGGTGGATTCAAAGCTTTTAAAGGATTGCGTATTGGAGGCCGTGCCCGGCAACTCGGGCAGCGTTTTCGTGCTGGACAGTCAGGGCGTGTGCATAGCGGCTGAAAACGAAATGCTCATGTTCAATCGCGTAAGCGTTGAACAGCTTGCCTCATACGACCTTAATTTCAGCTCGATGACACGCCTTATGAACACCATAGCCGAGCAGGGCGAAGGCTTCACCTCCTTTAAAAAGCAAAGCGGCAAGTATTACGCGGCGTTTAACACCATAGCCGGCACGCAGTCGTGGCGGCTCGTGGCGACGCAGAGCGTGATGGAATATTCGTCCGGCACATATATTTGCTTTGGCGTGAGCCTTGGCCTGTGCGCGATAATATGGATGGTCATTTTCCTGCGCCTTAGGGCGCTTGGCGCGGACGCCGGCGCAAAGGTGAGGCTGGGCGCGCAGCGGCTAAAGCTCATTTCAAGCGGCGAGCTTGAAAATGTTGAAGCGATAACGTGCGAATGTGAGGAAATACAGGAGCTGTATTCGGCGCAGCAAGCGCTTGCGAGTAATTTGCGCCTTATCATCGATGAAACGGTGGGCATGCTCGATCAAATGACCGGCGGCGATACGGGCTTTGCGCAAAGCAGCGCCTTTGAAGGCGATTACGGCCGCGTTAAGCAGGCGCTCGAGAGAAATATAAGCGCAATAAACCTTATTATCGCGCGCATATCAAGAGCCGCCGAGGAAGTGGCGCGCGGCAGCGCGCAGATGGCGGCGGGCGCGGTGGGCCTTTCAATAGGCGCAAGCCAGCAGGCGAGCGCGGTGTCGCAGCTTTTCACAAATGTTGCGGATATGGCAAGGGGCGTTGAGAATATTTCAAAGACAGATATTAACGCCGCCGAGCTTGAGGGGCTTTACGCAATGCTCGCGGACCCCACCTCAAAGCGCAGCAAAATGGAATTGATGATAGCCGCCATGAGCAATATTGCCCAAACCTCCGAGGAGATAAGAAAGATAGCCTCAATGATAGAGAGCATAGTTTCAGAAACGGGCATTCTCGCCTTCAACGCGTCGGTCGAGGCCGCGCGCGCTGGCAGCGCGGGACGCGGCTTCTCTGTAATAGCGTCCGAGGTGAGGCAGCTTGCCGACAGGAGCAAGGAATCCCTTGAGCTTATAAAGGTTCAGATGAGTAGAATATTCGAGGCCATAACCGTGGGCAAGGAAATGGTGGATGAAACCGTCGGCGCGGTGGATAATATGCGGCAAAACGTCGATCAGGTGAAGGAATCGCTAAGCCAAATATCAAGCGTTATAGACGATACCGCCGCAACCTCGCAGGAAACGGCCGCAGCATGTGAGCAGCTCTCCGCGCAGGCGGCGCTGCTAAGGGATTTGGTGTCGCAGTTCAGCGATAAAGAAAATTAAATGGATAACTGATAACTGCTGTTAAAGGCAGTTATTTGTGTTAATATATTATTTAGACCCAATGTAACACAGAAAGCGATGGTTATAAATATGAATGAACTCATACTTGTCGTCGACGACGCCGTGTTTGCGCGCAACCTCACCAAGAAGGCGCTTAAAAACGGCGGCTACGAAAATATAAGGGAAGCGGCCAGCGCAAAGGATGCAATGGCCATATTCATGGCCGAGAAGCCAGACCTTGTGCTGCTCGATATAACCTTGCTCGACAGGAACGATCTAAGCCTCCTTGGCGATATGCTAAAGGAGCGGCCAGACGCAAAGATAGTGATGAACAGCGCCATAGGTCAGGACCTTATCATTGCGGACGCGCTTTCTATGGGCGCGAGGGATTTTATCTCAAAGCCCTTCACCGAGGAGGAGCTATTAAGGGTAGTAGACGCCGTGCTTGAAAAATAGCCGCGCGGATAAGGAGAGGGATAAGTGAGCGAAAACACCTTGGAGCTTTTAAGCTTTGATAAAGGCGCGTTCACGTTCGGCGTGAATATGCTGGACGTGGAGGAAATTGTTAAAGCCAGATATGGAGTTATTAACAAGATCCCCGCCTCGCCAAAGCAGCTTATAGGGCTTATGAATAATCGCGGGCGAGTTGTGCCGGTGATAAACGCGAGCTATATCCTTTCGCAGGTGAAGCTTGAGCCGGGCGAAAATGAGGAGGTCACCCTGCTCGTATCAAAATATGAGGGCGAGCTTATTGCGCTCGTGGTTGACCGTTTGGGCGATGTGGTGAGCGCCGGCGAGCCGCGGCCCATCGACGGGGATAAACTTATATCAAGATTTGTAAGCGGAGTTGTTATGGACAGCGGGCGTGAAATATATGTGCTCGACATAGCAAGGCTGCTTGAGGAAAGTACGGATTGATTTTAGGCACGATGAAGGTATTTCCAAAACTGACGGATTTTGAGTTCATGCGCATCGTTTATTTTATGAACGAGCGTTATGGGATAAATCTCGAAAAAAAGCGCGAGCATATAGAATCGCGTCTTGCGTGCGATCTTGATAAGCTTGGCGCCGCTTCTTACGCGGAGCTTATTGCCGCTGTCGAGTCCGAGCCGGACGGCATGACGGCGCAGGAGATGGTTGATAGGCTCACCACCAATCATACCTATTTTTTTAGGGATACTGAAAGCTTTGAGCATTTAAAAAAGCGCTTTGTTAGCCAGCTCGACAAAAGTTCCTCAGAGCCAATAAGGCTTTGGAGCGCGGGCTGCGCGACGGGGCAGGAGTGCTACACGGCGCTAATGGTGCTCGATAAGGCGCTCGAGGAGCAAAAAATCGAGCGCGATTACGAGCTGATGGCGAGCGATATATGCATAAAGTCGCTCAATACGGCCAAGGCCGCCGTATACCCCATATCGGCGCTAAAGGAGATACCGGATGAATATTTGGGCTATTGCCGCATTCAAGAGGACGGCAAAACGTTTACAATAGCAAATAAGCTTCGCTCGCGCGTGCGCTTTGCAAGGCTCAATTTGATGGACGAGCTTAATATGGAGAATCGCTTTGACGCGGTGTTCTGCCGAAATGTGATGATCTATTTTAAACCCGAAACGCGGGAGCGGATATTGAACAAATTATATTTGGCCGTAAAGGGAGCGGGCTATCTTTACACCGGCACCGTGGAGCTTATATTAAACGGCAATCCGTTTGAGTTTACGGCGCCGTCGGTGTATGTAAAAAACAGGAAGGCGGAAGGCGCTCGTGAATAGACTTGGTCTTAGCGATAAGGACTGGCTCGAAGCGCTCGCAATGTATGTCTTTGAGCAGAATCAGCTTCTTGAATCATTGGAGGCGACCCTTAGCGCGTCCGATGGCGATAGCGCGCTCACTGGCGAGGCAATAGCCGAAATTTTCCGCGTAACGCACACCATGAAGGGCTCCGCCGCCATGATGAAATATCATGAGCTTTCCTCTATGGCGCATTTGATAGAGAATATGTTTTCTGTGCTTCGCGACGCGCCAAACGCTTTGACGGAGAAGCAAAAGGTATTTGCGCTAATATATGAATTTATAGATTTTTTCCGCAAATCAATAGACGCTATCGGCCTTGACGCGGAGGTTGAGATTCAGGCGGACGAACAGCTCAAGTCAAGAATAACCGCCGCCGTAGAAAAGTTAAAGAGCGCCGCAGAGGCAGCGGACGGCTCTAAGGCAAAGGAGCAGGCGCCCAAGCAGGAGCAAAAGCGCATAGAGCAGCACGAAGATGAGGACGTCGATTACGATTATCAGGTGCAGCTGAGCATATTGCCCTGTCCGCTCGTGAACGTTCGCGCCTATGTGATAATCCGCTCGATAATGGGTATGTGTACGCATATAGATTCGCTGCCGCGCGACCCGCAGCGCGACCCCGCCACCGCCGAGCAGATATTGCGCGACGGCATTATGCTCAGATTCAGCCTCAATCAGGGCGAAAGCATAGACGCGGCGCTTAAAAAGCTTAAAAAGCAGGCCTATGTGAAGGAGTGCGTGCTTTTAAAGCGCACTGAAGACGAAAGCGAAGCAAGAGCCGTTATGGACAGGGCGGTGTCGGCAGCGTCGAGCATGGCAAGCGGCCTTAGAAGCGCGCAGAGCAAGCTTGTGAGCGTCAGCCGCGAGAGCATAGGCTACCTTATGGATATGCTTGGCGATATGGTCACCACGGACGGAATGATAGAGGATTATCTATCAAAGCTTGATTTGGGCGATGAAACGCTTTTACACCTGCTCGAGCAGCTAAGAAAGACTGCCGCCAACCTTCAGGAGACGGTAATATCCATGAACCTCGTTGAAATCGAGGGCGTATATCAGCGCATAAGGCGAGTTGCGAATGAAATGTGCGGCAAGCTTAACAAGGACGTTGAGCTCGTGTATAAGGGCGGCAAAACGCAGGTTGACAGGACTATATTCGATCAGCTCTACGAGCCGCTTATGCACATAATCAGAAACGCGCTCGACCATGCCGTTGAAACGCCCGCCGAGCGCAGGCAAAAGGGCAAGCGCGAACGCGCGCGCGTCACCGTTGAGGCGCGCAATATCTCAGGCGAGGTGCATATAAGCGTATCGGACGATGGGCGCGGGATAAACAGGCAAAAGGTGCTCGATAAGGCGGCGGCGGCCGGTTGGCTCACAAAGCCGCGCGAAAAATATATAGATAAAGAAATATATGCGCTGATATTGCGTCAGGACGTTTCCACAAAAGATGAAATAACCGAATATTCCGGCCGCGGCGTCGGTATGGACGTGGTCAACCGCTCCATGCAGCGCATAGGCGGCACGATAAGCATAGAGAGCACGGAGGGCTATGGCGCGACTTTCCTTTTAAGAATGCCCGCAAGCTTATCCGTTATGGACGCTGTGGAGGTAAAGACCGGCGAGTTCACCCTTGCCATACCAACCTCCTCAATAGGCATGATAGTAGTTTTCAATCGCAAACGCTCAAAGCTCGCCGTGGAACGCCTTGATGACGGGCGCGACGCGCTTCTGTACGAGGGCGCGGCATATCCCATAACCAGGCTTGACGACAGGTTAAAGGTGCGCTCGCCGCGCACGGCCTATAGGGACGGGGTGTTTCTTCTCTCAAAGGGGGCGGACAATTTCTGCGTGTTCGCGGACGCTGCAAACAGGGTGAGAAGCATAGTGGTAAAGCCCGTCAACAGATACTTAAAAAAGCTCAAGACGCTTGATGGCAGCTTTATCGGGTGCAGCATACTTGGCGATGGCTCGATATGCATGGTTGCGGATTTTAAACGCCTGGGCGAGAATGAGGATTAGCTTCCGGAGGTTTAGCGTAGATGAACGGTAAAATCAAGGGCGACGCGCTGGACGCGCTTTTGGAGATAGGCAACGTGGGCGCAGGCATGGCCACGGTGGCGCTTGGTAATCTCCTGGGTATGCGCATATCGATAGAAAAGCCGCGCGTAGAGCAGGGAACAAGGCAAAATATTTCCGCCATGACTGGCGGCGACGCCGCAAAAAGGCGCGTGGGCATTCTCATGCGGCTAAACACAACGCTTAGCGGAGCTATGCTGATAGTGATAGACGTCGGTTTTGTTCATGCCGCGCTCAAAAAGCTGACCGGCCGCGTCTATGAGGACGATTCATTTTTAACCGACGATGAAGGCCTTTCGGCAATATCAGAGCTTGCCAATATTATGGCCGCTGGCTGCATGAAGGCCATAGGCGCGTATACGAGGCTAAAGCTGTATCTTTCGCCAGTGAGCGTCAGAGTGGCAGATGAGTATTCGCTCATATTAGAGCCTATAGAAAAATACAATCTCGAAGAAAACCGCGCTGTATGCGTTGAAACTCAATTTAGCCTAATGGACGCTGGGTGCGGCGAAGCCCAAACACGCGGGCATATATTCATGCTTCCAGATGGCGAATCGGTCGACAAATTGCTTTTAGCCCTCGGCATAGAGCAGCAATAGGGAGAGGTCATAAAATGGAGAATAAACCAAAAGGCGCAAAGCATCTGCGCACAAAATTACTTATCCTCACGGTGCTGCCGGCCGTTGTGGTGCTCATGGCGCTGAGCTTTCAAATATCGCTCACGGTAAAAAATATGCGCAGCGACTCTGAAGCGGCGCAGCTTACCAAGAACACCGAAAATGTGCGTCTGGCTGTGCAGAATAAGCTCGAAACGCTGCAAAACGCCGCGCTGTGGGGCAATCGCAGCATGACCATGCGAAATTATTTTACAACCCTTGAAAGACGCTCCGACATGATGATAAATCCATACTATGAGGATGTGAAGCAGGAGCTTGAATACACCGTTGCCAACAGCGATATAGCTCGCAGCGCGTGGATTGCGGATTACGATACAAACGTCGCCTTTCAAAATCCATTGCGCTGGTGGCGCAGCGATGAAAACTGGCGGCTTGATCAGCGCCCGTACTACTTAAAGCTCGCCACCGGCTGGCGTTCCATATTAACGGACCCGTATCAGGGCGACGGGGCGAATGGCACCACGATAAGCGCTATCTCGCCGGTTACAAATCCATCGGGCGCGGTGATAGGCATAATGGGTGTGGACGTTGATATAAATAAGCTTGCGCTCACGCTCAACAATGCCGGCAAAGCGCACTCGGGCACGGCGTATTTGATAACGGGCGACGGCTATATGATCGAATATCAGGACGGCAAGGGCGTTATGGTAAAGGCCAACGCCGCCGGGCTAGAATACACGCTTATGAACGCAATAAGCATAAAAGGCGTCGGCACATACGAGTTTGAGCATGACGACGCCAAAATGGCGGGCCGCTTGGAGTTCGTCGACGGCACGGACGACTGGATGGTGCTTTTCATGATGCCAAAAAGCGTGCTCAGCGGCGTAGGCGCGGCGGACGTAATGAATATAGGGCTTTCGTTCCTCTATTTCACCATTGGCTTGTCGCTCATATATGTAATATGGGTCAGGCGCTTCACAAAGCGCACAAAGCTCGTTTCGGAGGTGGCAAAGCGCGTTATAGACGGCGAGACGGACGTGGAATTCACCTATGTCACCAAAGATGAAACGGGCATGCTCGCTCACGCGGCGAATATATTGGCGGATAAGCTTGGCGCGGTATCCTATGCGGCGGATAGATACACGTCGCTCATGATTCCAACCGCCAAAAAGAGCGAGACGGAAGTGAAGCAGCTCGCCTCAAGCACCGCGGATAACGCCTATAGCGTAATGGATATAGCCGATTCGCTAAGAAGCATATCCTATAATCTAAACGCCAACGCAAAGGGCGCGAGCCATACGGGCGACCGCGCGCAGGCGGTGCTAAAAGAGCTTAATGATAATAATAAGCGCCTTAACAGCATGATAGCCGTATCCCACCAAACAAAGGACGCAATATCGCAGATACAGAAATCCGTCAAAATAATCGAGGAAATAGCGTTTCAAACGCATATACTTTCCCTTAGTGCGAATGTTGAGGCTTCGGCCATGGAAGATGCGGACAGCTCAAGCTTCAAGGTTATAGCCGAGGAGGTGCGCGAGCTTGCAAGGCAGAGCACGGGCAGCGCGAGCCGCACGAAGGAGCTGATAATCAAAGCCTCGGAGCTTGCGCAGCAGTGCGTGAATCTTAGCGAGGACGCGGCGCGTTCGCTCGTTATCACCGCCGATGAATCAAATAATATTCAGGACAGCATTGAGCAAATAGCGCGTCTTTCCAAGGAGGACGCTCGCGCGCTGACAGACCTCATGGCCAATGCGGATCATCTTTCGGGCAAGGTGAACGATAATTCCAATGTGGCCGCGCGGTGCGCCGGGCTAATGGGTGAAATAGCGCAAAACGCAACCGAGCTTAGAGAGGTGCTCAATTCAATAAAGGATAGCGGGGTAAAGACCACAAATGAACAATGATGAAATAAAAAGCGCCCCGCCGCGCGCCGATGAATTAGAGCACACCGAGCGCGACAGGATAACCTTGGAGCTTGAGCAGGGCCGCGCCGAGCTTGAACGGGCGCGCGAGCGCATAAAGGCTTATGAGGAAAACGTTAAAAAGGCCAAGCGCGATATATACGATAAATATTCGGAAATAGCGGCGATAAGCAACACCGCGCATTGCGGTATATGCAAGTTCCGCCTTGACGACGCGCTCACGCTCACATTTGTCAACGAAGGCTTTCAGCAGCTTTTGGGCTATTCGTGGCAGGAGTTGGGCGAAAAATATGCCTACAGCGGCGCAAAACTGCTTGCGGACGATGAGCTAGTGGCGGATCTGCCGCGCTTTTGCGCTGATACGCGCGACAGTGGGGAAGCATATACGGGCGAATTTTGGGTAAACGCCGCCGACGGCACAAAAATGTGGGTTCACGCCTCCGCAACAATATCAATAGACGGCGGCGGAGAGTTATATATGCTGTGCGTGCTTCAGGATATAACAAATTTAAAAAACACTCAGCTCGAGCTTGAAAACGCGCTCACGAGTCTTGAGGCGCTTACGGCGAATATACCGGGTGGCATAGCCATATTCGAGTGCGCGAGCGGCGGCATAGCGCTTCTGCTTGCAAACGAGGGCTTCTACGGGCTGTTTGGATTTTCACAAAAGGCGTCCAAGGAGGAAATATTCTCCTGTATAAGCAGGGAAGCGCGCGAGGCATGGTATGACATGGCGCGCTCGGCCATGCAATACAGGCACCCCTTCGTATATGAGCTAAAGCTAAACAGGCTCGACGGCACGTCTATATGGTGCGAAATGACCTCCCGGCCTTACGTCATGGCGGACGGCGCGCCGCGCATATACACTATGGTTACGGACGTTACCGCACGCAAGGAGATGGAAAACAAGCTCCGCGTTAGGAATGAGCAGCGAAAGCTTGTTTCAAACAGCACCGACGAGGTGTTCTTCAGCTATGATATTGAATCAGACGAGTGCATATACACCGGCAAGTGTGGCGACGCCATTGTTGAGGACGCTGTGGCGAGCGGCTTTTTAAGGGATAGGCTTGCCCAAAAAATCATTCATGAGGACGATTTTGCCTTGTGCAGCCGCACCTGGAAGATTGCGCTCACAACGGGCGATAACTGCCATTTCACACTGCGGCTCAAATGGTTCGACGCCGAATACAGGTGGCATCTTGTTTATCTCGTGCCGATAATGGGCGAGAATGGCAGAACCGCGCAGATAGTTGGCCGCATGGTGAACGTCGATGCGGAAACAAAGGAATTGGTGCGCAATAAGGCCATTATAGAGGAGCTGTCAAGCACGGATCAAACGAGCGGCCTGCTAAATATGAAGGCCTTCACCGAGCGCGCGCAGGCGATGCTGCTCTCACGCGGGGGCAGCGTGGTGGCGCTCGCGTATTCCGATATAAGCGATTTCTCATATATAAATGAAAATTTTGGGTATGCCGCGGGCAACGAGGTGCTAAGGCTGTATGGCGACGCGATAAAGCGCCTCGGCGCTCAGGTCGTGGGCGCGCGCATGCATTCGGATTATTTTCTCACCTTCAATTCGGCCGCAACTCAAAAGGAGCTTGTGGACAGGCTCAGCCTTGCGCACGGGGAGTTTTTGGAAATAGTCAAGCAGAAATACCCTTCATGCGACGCGCATCTCGCTACCGGCATATATTTCTTCGCGTGCGATGATGCGGATATAAACGCCGCTATCGATAATGCGAATATGGCAAGGAAGCATGTGAAGGTGCGAAGAAGCGTGCCTTATTGCGTTTACAGCGATGAAATGCGCAAGCGCCGCCTTGAGGAGCAGACCATAGCCGCAAAATTCTCCTTCGCGCTGAATAATTCGGAGTTTGAGGTGTTTTTGCAGCCCAAATTCGCCCTCGAGGATATGCGGGTAGTGGGCGCGGAGGCGCTCGTGCGCTGGCGCAACAGCGATGGCACCTATCTCATGCCGGATAGCTTTATAAGCGTGTTCGAGCGCGTTGGGTATATAGTGGAGCTTGATATGTGCGTGTATGAGCAGGTGCTCATGGCAATGCGCCGCTGGCTCGACGAGGGGAGAAGGCTTATCCCAATATCGGTCAATTTCTCGCGTATACACGCGAATACCTCAAATTTTGTGGAGCGAGTTGAAAAGCTCGCGCGCAAATATGATATTCCGCATAATTATATCGAGATCGAAACCACCGAGAGCGCCATGATAGACGATACGGGCAAGCTTCTTGAGCAGCTCGCAATGCTAAAGGAGCGCGGCTTCCTCGTTGATGTGGACGATTTCGGCACGGGCTATTCCTCGCTCAATCTTCTTATGTCATCGCCGTTTGACATAATAAAGGCCGATAAGAGCATACTCGATAATATAGACACCGATAAGGACAGGGCGTATATACTCCACCTTGTAAACCTCATCAAAAACGCCGATAAGGAGATAGTTTTCGAGGGCGTAGAAACTAAGGAGCAGGTGAAGCTGCTCCTTGAATACGGCTGCCGAATAGGCCAAGGCTGGATATTCGATAAAGCTATCCCCATAGACGAGTTTGAGAAAAAATATCTGTAATATAAAGGCGGCTGAAGCTTCATATCGGCCGTCTTAATTCCTGCAAGAAAAAACCGTGCGTTTAGCACAGGAGAGTCGAACACATGCGCGAAATAGACGTTTCATTGCTTACGCGAGCCGTTGCGCGGCTATGCGTAAAGGCGAATCTATATCTTCCCGAGGACGTGCGCGAGCTTATGGAGGCGGCGTTGCAAAAGGAGCCATGGCAAAAAGCCCAGGCCACGCTCGCCGCGCTGGAGCGCAATTACAAAATTGCGGCGCAGGAGCGCATACCTATATGCCAGGATACGGGCATGGCGTGCGTATTCCTTAAAATCGGGCAGGACGCCCATATCCTTGGCGATATTAGCGCCGCAGTTGACGAGGGCGTCAGGCAGGGTTATAGGGAGGGCAGTCTTCGCATGTCGATAGTGAAGGAGCCTATATTGCGCGAGAATACGGGCGATAATGCGCCGGCTATGCTATATATAGAGCTTGTGCCGGGCGAAAATGTGGAGATCACAGTTGCGCCCAAGGGCTTTGGCAGCGAAAATAAGTCAAGGCTGAAAATGCTAAAGCCTTCCGATGGTGAAGCAGGCATTGTGGATTTTGTGCTCGAAACGGTGGAAAAAGCAGGCGCTGATTCCTGCCCGCCGGTCATCGTGGGCGTGGGCGTCGGCGGTAATTTCGATAAGGCGGCC
>CAZZNN010000012.1:3342-6129 GCA_964655605.1 uncultured Oscillospiraceae bacterium | reverse complement strand
AAGAAGGCGCTCATTCGCGATGCGCGCACCCATAATAAAGACGCGCGCTACGCTCTGCTCGAAGCGCGGCTTTTGGAGGGGATAAACGGGCTCGGCATAGGGCCTGAGGGGCTTGGCGGCTATGCCACCGCCTTGGCCGTGAATATTGAAGTTCTGCCAACGCATATAGCGGGCCTGCCCGTGGCGGTAAACATGGGCTGTCACGCTACCCGCCACGCCACGGAGGTGATATGATGATAGAGCTTAAAGCCCCGTTTGATTGCAGCGTAAATTTTCTTCGCGCGGGTGACGAGGCGCTCCTTTCCGGCGTTATCTACACGGCGCGGGACGCTGCGCACAAGAAGCTCTATGAGCTCTTATCCGCGGGCAAGCCGCTGCCCTTTGACGCGCGGGGCGCTATTATTTATTATGTTGGCATATCGCCGCCAAAGCCGGGCTGTGCCGTAGGCGCGGCGGGGCCGACCACCTCGAGCCGCATGGACGCGTATACGCCAAGCCTTCTTGACGCGGGCGTAAAAGGCTTTATAGGCAAGGGCGCGCGCTCAAAAGAGGTTATGGAGGCGCTAAAAGCGCACGAAGCCGTGTATTTTGCCGCAATGGGCGGCGCGGGCGCGCTGCTTTCAAGCTGCATTAAGTCCTGCGAAATAGTTGCCTTTGGGGAGCTTGGCACGGAGGCCGTAAGGCGGCTGACGGTGGAGAAAATGCCCGTCGTTGTGGCCGCGGATACGCTCGGAAACGATGTGTATGCAAGCGGAAGGCGGGATTACTTGGCGAGCAGGCGAAGTTAGTGTTTTACAACCGGCGAATTTGTGTTATAATGCTAAATAGGATATTTTTGGACTATAGGCGCGTGAATTCGACTCTCGTGCGCCAAATCGAAAAAGCTAAGTGAGGTATAAAGCTATGGCTGTGAGCATGACTGGCTTTGGCAGGGCAACACTATTGCAGGACGGGCGCGAGCTCACCGTGGAGCTTCGCAGCGTGAACCATAGATATTTGGATCTCACCTTCCGTATGCCAAGGCACATAGGCTTTATAGAGGATCAGTTAAGGCGCGGCTTGCAGGATTCGCTTTCGCGCGGTCATGTTGACGTATTCGTCAATTATCGCAATACCCGCACCGACGCGCGCAAGGTGGAGGTTGACAAGGCGCTTTTGGGCGAATATTTATCCGCCGCGCGCGACGCCGCCCGAGAATACGGTCTGCACGACGATATAGCACTTAGCTCCGCGCTTAGACTGCCGGACGTAACGAACGTCGTCGAGGCGGAGGAAGATAGGGAAGCCGTGTGCGCACTCGCCGTAAAAACGCTTGAGTTAGCGGTGGATGAGTTAAAGACCATGCGCTCAAAGGAGGGCGCGCGTTTAAGTGAGGATATACTCAAAAAGCTTGCGGGAATGAGCGAGCTTGTAAATAAAATAGAAGTCCGCGCGCCGTTCGTGGCGGCCGAATATGGAAAAAAACTCGCTGAGCGCATTGAGAGCGCGCTAAGCGAGGTTGATATAGACAGAGCGCGTCTTGCTACCGAGGTGGCGCTTTTTACCGACAGGGCAAGCGTAGATGAGGAAATAGTGAGGCTAAAGAGCCACATGGAGCAGCTTGGAGAGCTTATTTCAAGCGGCGAGCCCACGGGCAGAAGAATGGACTTCGTTGTGCAGGAAATGAACAGAGAGCTAAATACCATAGGCTCCAAGGCAAATGATTCCCAACTTGCAAGCCTTGTGATAATGGGTAAGAGTGAGACGGAGAAAATTCGCGAGCAAGTGCAGAACTTTGAGTAAAAAAAGGAGGTCACCATGGCAATGAAGTTTTTAAACGTCGGTTTTGGCAGCATGGTCTCAATAGACAGGGTCGTGGCTATCATATCCCCTGAAAGCTCGCCCGCCAAGCGCATGATTCAGGAAGCGCGCGAGACGAGCCACATAGTTGATGCAACCCACGGCCGCAAGACAAAATCCATAGTGGTCATGGACAGTATGCACCTCGTATTATCAAGTTTACAGCCAGAAACGCTTGGCGCTCGCGGCAACGCGGAAGCAAAAGCGGAATAGCGGAATAATAAGGAGCGGCGTTTGATGAAGGATTCAAGGCGCGGATTATTACTGGTTATATCAGGCCCGTCGGGCGTGGGCAAGGGCACGGTGAATAAAGGGCTTATGAGCCGCAATCCCAATATGAAAATGTCGGTATCGGCTACGACGCGCGCAAAGCGCCCCGGCGAGGTTGAGGGAGTGAGCTATTTCTTCAAAACCCGCGAGGAATTTGAAAAAATGATAAAGCTCGACGCGTTTCTTGAATATATGGACGTGTTTGGCGCTAATTATTATGGCACGCCGCGCGCGTATGTCGATGAGGAGCTCGCCTCCGGCAACGACATAATTCTCGAAATAGACGTTAAGGGCGCAATGAACGTTAAGCGCATGTGCCCGGATGCGGTGATGATATTCATTGCGCCGCCTAGCATGAGCGAGCTTAAAACAAGGCTTATCGGCCGCGCCACCGAAACGCCGGACGCGGTTGAGCGCCGCTTCCAAACCGCGTTTGAGGAAATGAAGCGTATTCCTCAATACGATTATGTGGTCGTGAACGACGTTCTAGATAAGGCAATTACCAATGTTGAAAGCATAATAACCGCCGAGCGGCTCAAGACGAGCCGCTTGAGCGTTGATTTTTGGAAGGAGTAACCAACACATGATGAACCATCCGCCGGTAAACGAGCTTCAGGACAAGGTGGGCACCCGCTATATGCTCGTGACGGTAGTAGCAAAGAGGGCGCGCCAGATAAT
>CAZZNN010000012.1:0-3242 GCA_964655605.1 uncultured Oscillospiraceae bacterium | reverse complement strand
TGGGCACCCGCTATATGCTCGTGACGGTAGTAGCAAAGAGGGCGCGCCAGATAATAGCCGAGGAAAACGCCGATGGCAAGGAAAAAGAGCTAAAACCCGTATCATACGCCGTAAGCGAGCTTTATAACGATAGGCTCGACATGGTGTATCCAGAGGAATATAAAATTTAAGGCCATCGCCAATTCCAATTTTAACATTCGGTTAGAAAGGAAGCTTTCGCTTTAGAAAGCCGTGGATTTGAGATGAACGAAATGGAGAGAAAGACGGTAGTGCTTGGCGTTACCGGCTCCATTGCCGCGTATAAGGCGTGCGACATTGTCTCACGCCTTAAAAAACGCGATGTGGACGTACACGTTATTCTCACCGAGGCGGGCGCTAAGTTTATCACGCCTGTCGCGCTTGAGACGATGAGCAAAAACCCGGTCGTGACGGATATGTTCTCGCGGGAAACGCCGTGGGAGGTGGAGCACATAGCGCTTGCCAAGCGCGCGGACGTTTTTTTGGTAGCGCCCGCGTCCGCGAATTTCTTGGGCAAGGCTGCCGCCGGTATTGCCGACGATATGCTCTCAACCACCATTTTAGCCACCCGCGCAAAAATCCTCGTCGCGCCCGCGATGAATGTGAATATGCTTGAAAACCCCGTCGTGCAGCAAAATATCAAGCTGCTTTGCGAGCGGGGCTATTCCTTTATCGAGCCGGAAAACGGCATGCTCGCCTGCGGCGACGTGGGGCGCGGCCGTCTTGCCGATGTGGATATTATAGTCGATAGGGTGATGAAGGAGCTTTATCCCGCGAACGACCTTGAGGGCAGGCGCATACTCGTGAGCGCGGGGCCAACGCGCGAAAGACTCGACCCCGTTAGGTATCTTACCAACCGCTCAAGCGGCAAAATGGGCTACGCTATAGCCGAGGCTGCCGCCGCGCGCGGCGCGGAGGTGACGCTTGTTTCAGGCCCGGTGACGCTTGAAACGCCACAGGGAGTTGAAAGAATAGATATAGTCTCCTCGGAGGATATGTTTCAGGCTGTTTCGCAGCGCTTTCCCGCGTGCGACGCGCTTATCATGGCGGCCGCGCCCGCAGATTTCACCCCGCGAAGCGTAGCTTCGGACAAGATAAAAAAATCGGGCGACGGCGGCTTAACGCTTGAGCTCGCCCCCACGAAGGATATACTCCGCGCTTTGGGCGCTGATAAGGGCAAGAAAGTGCTAGTCGGCTTTGCCGCCGAGACTCGCGATATAGAGGCCAACGCCGCCAAAAAGCTTGCGGCCAAAAATCTCGATATGATAGCCGCAAACGACGTAAGCCGCCAGGACGCCGGCTTTGGCGTTTCCACAAACGCCGTCGTCCTCTATCATAGCGACGGCCAAAAGGAGCTTAGCGGCTCCATGACAAAGCGCGCCCTCGCAGATTGGCTGCTAGACAGGGTGGCCGCCAAGCTAAAATAAGCATTCTATCGTGCCGCTCGCATGGCGTGGCCTTGCCCCGCACCAACCCGCGGCGGGGGCTTGCTCCCGCCGCTACCCCGCCGCTACCCCGCCGCACAAGAACGCCTTGCGCTCTTGCCTATGTAGGGCGGGGTCCCCTGACCCCGCCGCCGCCTCGCACCAAAACGCGGCGTGGCTTGCTCCCGCCGCCTCGCACCAAAACACGGCGTGGCTTGCCCCCCGCCGCCGCTCCGCACCACCCGTAGGGCGGGGGCTTGCTCCCGCCGCTACTCTGCACCTAAACGCGGCCTGGCCTTGCTCCCGCCGCCGCCTCGCACCAAAACGCGGCATGGTTTCCCCCCGCCGCTATTTCCACCACCCAAACGAAAGGAGGCGCGCCCTTGTACGCACAGGTCATCGTGGACATTTCCCACTCCAATGTGGACAGACTTTTTACATACCTTATCCCCGACGACCTTGAGGTTGCCCCCGGCCATCGCGTGCTCGTGCCGTTTGGCGCGGGCAACAAGCAGCTTGAGGGCTTCGTGCTGCGCGTGAGCGAAACGCCGCCTCCCGCCCGCGAGCATGCTCATGTGCGCTATAAAAGCGTCATAAAAACGCTTGAGCCATACACTGTGCTGCTAGACGATCAGATACAGCTCGCGCTATGGCTTAGAAAAAGCTATCATTGCCTAATAGTGGACGCGCTCCGCCTTATGATACCCGCCGAGCTTCGCGGCGGCAGAGTGCGCGAAAAAAAGATACGTCTCGTGTCGCTTGCGCAGGGGCTTGACGCCGAGGCCGCGCTTGCGTCGCTTCAAAAAAAGAACGGCGAATCCCGCGCGCCCATGCAGACAGAGGTTTTAAAGCTCCTCGCGGGCTGCAAGGTGATGAGCGTGAACGATGTCGCCTCGTTTATCCCAAATTCCTCAAGCGCAGTTTCCGCGCTCATAAAGAAAGGCTTCCTCATTGAGGACGGCTTTGTTACCTTTAGAGACCCATATAAGGGCAAAAATGAAAAAAAGGCTCCTCCGGAGCTCACTGTTGAGCAGCAGATAGCCTGCGAGCGCATATCAGATAAGCTCGCCGCCCGCGAGGGCACCGTGCTTTTATACGGCGTTACCGGCAGCGGCAAGACGGAAGTGTATATGCGCGCCATAAGCGAGGTGCTCGAGTGCGGCGGTACGGCAATAATGCTCGTGCCTGAGATAGCGCTCACCCCTCAGGCGCTCGAACGCTTCAAAAGCCGCTTTGAAGATAAGGTGGCGGTGCTTCACAGCCGCCTTTCCCCCGGCGAAAGATATGACGAATGGCGCAGGATACGACTTGGCCGCGCAAGCGTTGTGGTAGGCGCGCGCAGCGCCGTGTTCGCGCCGGTAAAGGATCTTCGCCTGATAATCGTCGATGAGGAGCACGAGCCATCGTATCAGAGCGAAACCGTTCCGCGCTATAATGCGCTCGACGCGGCGGCAAAGCGCTGCAAGCTTTCGGGCGCGGCGCTCGTGCTCGGCAGCGCCACGCCGGACGTTGCGAGCTTTCTTCGCGCCAAGCATGAAAAATACGAACTCGTTAAGCTCACAAAGCGCGTTATGGAGCTGCCGATGCCAAGGGTGGTGGTGGCTGATATGCGCGAGGAGTTTAAAGCGGGCAACACGAGCATTTTCTCCGGCGCGCTCAAGCGCGAGCTTGAGGCTTGCCTTTCAAGAAAAGAGCAGGCGATTTTATTCATAAACAGGCGCGGCTATTCAACGTTTGTCGCCTGCCGTGGCTGCGGCTATGTGTTCAAGTGCGACGATTGCGATGTTTCAATGACCTATC
>CAZZNN010000011.1:0-20730 GCA_964655605.1 uncultured Oscillospiraceae bacterium | reverse complement strand
AAAAAATGAAAGAAATTTACACATTATCCGGATTACTGCTTTGCATGTTCTTCGGCTACATACTCATACACGATCTTTTGGGCGGCACTCTTATGGCGCATAACCATTACGATAGCTATACGCTTCAGGCTATGGCGTGGCGCACGGGGAGCATGGCTGTGCCGGAGTGCTCGTGGCTTGAGCTCGCAAGCTATAATGGGCAGTTCTATGTGTCGTTTCCGCCGTTCCCATCGGTGGTAATGCTGCCGCTCACTTATCTTTTTGGCGAGAATACGCCGAGCAATTTTATTGTCGCGGTGCTTGCAATGGCGTCGGCGGCGATGGTATATAAGCTTGCGCGGCGCGATGGCGGCGGGCTTTGCCGCCGGGACAGCGTTATTGCGGCGCTCCTTATCACCTGGGGCAGCAACCTCATGTGGATGAGTACGTTTGGCGGCGTGTGGTTTATAGCGCAGTCGATGTGCATGCTTTTGCAGCTCATCGCCATATATTCCGCGTGGAAAAACCGCCGCGTGGCCGCGTATCTCATGCTTGCGCTCGCTGTGGGGTGCAGGCCGTTTTCGGCGGTTGGCTTCGCGCCGCTTTTTATCTATTTTTATATGAGAGATAAAAAAGCGGCGCCGGAGCGCGGCTTTGTGAGAACCGCGCTAAGGCAGCTTCCGGCGTTCATACTGCCCGCGCTCGTCGCCGCGGCTTACATGTGGCCATAACTATCTGCCGGAATTCATAGCGTCGCCCGAAGGACAGTTCAATTTGAGCTATATAGCGCAAAACCTTTTGAATATATTGCGCCCAATAACCCTTGGCGATGGGCTCACGCTTAAATACGAAGTGTTCGACGGATTCTTGTTCTTCGTGGCCAATCCGTTCTTTATTTGGTTTTTCATCAGCGCAGCGCGAGTGATAAAGGCGCGGGAGAAGCTTGGCGCGGTGCGTATCGCGCTTGTGGCTGCACTCTTTTTGGAGCTATTGCTCCTTTGTGCGCATAAGACCTTCGGCGGCTGGCAGTTCGGCGCGAGATACATGGTGGACCTTTTGCCGCTCGCGCTCGCGTTTGTGCTTTTGTCATTCAGACGCGATGAAAACGGCGCGGCCGCGCCGCTTCGCGCCTATGAGCGCGCTATAGCGTATTTCGGAGTTATGCTCAACGTATACGGCGCGCTGTCGATGACGTTTATAAATGGTTGAGGAGGGAATTTGAAAGCAAACTTTCAAACTAGCGTTTTGAGGCTTTCGTCGCGGACGGCAAACGAATCGTGCAGCGTTTCGTTGACGATATTTGCTGGCGCAAAATCACCATCAATTCCGGGGAAAGGAAGCTTTCGCAAACGAAAGCTATGGTCGTAAATATGGATATGTCCGATTTCAGACGCAGGCTCGACGGCATAGACGGCGATTTGGTTGCACTCTTTTTGGAGCGCATGGCAATATCGCGCGAGATAGGCAAATATAAGCGCGAAAACGGCTTGCCCGTGCGCGACGCCGCTCGCGAGGAGCAAATAATCGTCAAAAATCGCGCGGCGGCAAAAACCGCGCGGGATGCGGACGCGGTGGAGGCGCTCTACAAGCTCATATTCGAGCTTTCGCGCGCGGCGCAATAGAATATTTTTAATTGATAAAGGGCAAAATCCGGTTATGCAGCGCATTACCGGATTTAAAAATATAAAGTGCGAAAAGAGCGGAGCGGACGCTAGGGACGCGGCGGCGGAGGTTTCGCGCGCCGTTCCCGCCTATCAGGCGTCGCTTTTCAAGCGCCGTCCGGCGCATATAGCGGTGGTGATATTTGGCTCTGGCGAGGCCGCCGTAAGGGCGGCGGCGGAGAGCGTAGAAGCGCAGGATTACCCGTATAAAAGCTTTCATGTATGCGGCGAGCCGCTTTCAAGGGATACGGAATACGTTTTGCCGCTCCGCGCGGGCGATACGCTTTTTGAGCGCGCCCTAACGGCGTTCGCCGCGGAGCTTGCCGCGCCCGTGCCGCCTACGCACGGCGCGAGAGCCGAAAGCGTTTTTGTGTTCGCGGACGAGCTAATAGGCTCAAGACGGATAAAAAAGCGCGGCTATTGCGAGATAAACGCGCTTACCTCGGCTGAAACGATAGGCTCGCCATTCGTTGCGAGACTCGATGTGTTCAATGACGCATTGCGCCAAATTGGGTGCAGCGGCTGGCGCGGCATATCGCTTGAAGCGCTTGCGAGGCAGGCGGCGAAGCTTTCCTCAAGACAGGCGCACATACCGCTTCCGCTCGCCTTGTGCCGCGCGCGGGAGATGGATAAAACGCCGCCGAAAGCGGCCGAGAAAAATCTTTATTTCACACCGGGGCTTTGCGGCGGCACGTTTTGCGCGCGGCGAACCGACGCTAAAAAGCAGCGCGTGTGCGCCGTGATACCGCTGAGCCGCGAATTTGGCGATATAGGCGAGCTAAGGACGCTCCTTGAAAGCCTTGAGGAATGCTGCATGCACGATAAGCTGCAAACGCATATAGTCACCTCGCCGTGCGCCACGCTAAGACAGGAGCGCTATTGCGATATATTGCAGAAAAACGGCGCGGCGCAGCACATAAGGAGCGATAACACGGGTCTTGCCCCGCTTATGAACGATGGCGCGCGCGCCGCCGAGGCCGATGCGCTGCTATTTGTTCTGCCGGGGCTTGAGGCTATGTCTGCGGAGCTTGTCGCGCGGCTTTTGGACGCGTTGGCGCTGCCGAACGCGGCGTTGTCCGCGCCGAAGCTGCTCAACGCGCAGGGGCGCATATTCAGCGTGGGCGAGGCCGTGAGAAAATGCGCGCAGCCTGATATAAACGAGCTTTCGAGCTATATTTTCTCGCCGCTTGCGGGCGAGGCCGACTCTCCCGCGACGGAGGAGAGCAGGCTTTACGCCTTCACCACGCGCCAAACGAGCATAGTGAGCGGCGAGTGCATAATGGTGAGCCGCGAGGCGTTTTTTGACGCGGGCTGTTTTGATGAAACGCTTGAGAAGGGCTTTGTGGCGGAACTGTGCCTGCGCCTTTTTCGGCGCAACCGCGCGTGCGTTTTCACCCCATACGCCAAGCTTATATGCCGCCGCGAGAAAGAGAATATCTCCGCCTGCGGCCATAGCGCCAAGCTGAGGATTATGGACACACTGCGCCCTGTCATAGTAAAGGGCGATCCGTTTTATGAGTGATTTTTAGGGCGCGTCCCTCCAAACGCGCCCTAAAAACGTGTATATGAAGCGTCACAGCGCCTGACCGAGCCGCATTTTAGCCAACCTCGACCGCCTGTATCTTGGACTGCCCCTTATTTTCCCTTGCGCTCTCCATAATCAGCTTATCGGCAACGAGCGCAATGAACTCGCCGTTTGTGGGCTTATCGTTCTTTGAATAGATATTATAGCCAAATATTTGGTTTATGTTTTCTATCTTGCCGCGAGTCCATGCCACCTCTATCGAGTGGCGTATCGCGCGCTCAACCTTTGAGGCGGAGGTTGAAAAGCGCTTGGCTATGCCGGGATAAAGCTCCTTTGTTATGCGGTTTATAAGCTCAGGCTCGTAGTACACCATGCGTATCGCTTCCCTTAGATATTGATAACCCTTTATATGAGCCGGTATCCCGATTATAAGGAATACGGACGTTATTTTCTCATCGAGCGTCTTTGGCTGCGCGGAGAGCGAGCATATCTGGCTGCGGCCGATATATGTGTTTTCAAGCATGTCGAGCATGCGCTTCACCAGCGTTTCAGGCTCAATGGGCTTTAGCATATAGTATTTCGCGCCTAATGTACACGCCTCGCGCACCATGTCCTCCTGACGGAGCGCGCTTACGACTATCACTGCGGGCGGATTTTCTATGAGGCCGGAATTGATTCTTTCCAACAGGTCAAAGCCGTCGAGCCGCGCCATTATAAGCTCCGTTACGAGCACGTCGTAATGAGCGCTGCGAAGCGCGTCCAGCGCCGCCTGGCCGTCTGAAACGGCGTCAACCTGTGAAATCGAGTCCTGAGCGAGAAGATAGTCCTTTATCATCGATTGATACTGTAAGTTGCCGTCCGCAAGCAATATTCTGTATTTCGCCATTTGTTTTCCTCCAATATGTTGTTGTTATAGGACATATTTTGTTATGTCATGTACAAATCATAGCACCGCCTTTTTCGCGGCGATAGGGCAGTGATTTGTGAACTTTTGGAAAAATTTGTTGTTTTGTTCGTCTATTTTTGACGCTTTATATGTTTTACACATTTTTGGTGAGAAAATATGCTGCCATAATTGTTCACTTGCGCTCAATTTATAATGTTTTGACAATAAAAAAGCATAGTTTTACAATAGAACTTACATATAATAAAGAAAAATCGAAGGAGTTATTCGATGAAATCGCTTTTCCCCTATATAAAGGGCTATGGTGTGCGATCGCTGCTGGCGTCGCTGACCATAATAGCCGAGGTCGTGCTTGAGGTGCTCATACCTTATCTCATGGCCGATATTGTGAATATCGGCATAACGAATAAGGATGTGCCCTTCATTTTGCAGCGAGGCGCGCTGATGATAGCCATGGCAATTCTATCGCTCGCAATGGGCGCGCTGTCGGCGCGGCTGGCGGTGGTGGGCAGCGCGGGGTTTGCCAAAAACCTGCGCACAGCGCTTTTTAACAAGGTGCAGGGCTTTTCCTTCGCCAATGTGGATCATTTTTCAACCGCCTCGCTCATAACAAGGCTCACAAACGATGTGAGCAATATGCAGCAGACCTTCATGATGATAATTCGCATGTGCGTCCGCGCGCCGATAATGCTTATTTCGGCCACGATAATGGCCACGAGGCTAAATGGCACGCTCGCGACGGTGTTCGCCTTTGCGATACCGGTTTTAGGCATATCGCTCGCGTTTATTGGCACGCGCGCGTTCCCGCTGTTTAAAGCCATGCTAACAAAATATGACGATATGAACGCCTCCGTTCAGGAGGAGCTTATCGCAATGCGCGTCGTAAAAAGCTTCGTGCGCGAAAAGCACGAGGACGAGCGCTTTATTTCCGACGCCGACGCCGTTGCCCGCGCGCAGGTGAAGGCGGAGCGCATAATCATATTCAATATGCCAATAGCGCAGTTCATACTCTATGTCTGCACTATCGCCGTGCTCTATATAGGCTCCGGCCTCATAATCGGCGGCAGTATGCTCACGGGCGACCTAATGAGCTTTATAGCCTATATCTCGCAGATACTTTCATCGCTCATGATGCTTTCAATGATATTCGTCATGCTCGTGCTTTCAAAGGCGAGCGCGTCGCGCATATCAGAGGTGTTAAGCGAGAAGAACGACCTTACGGACGCCGGGGCGGATCCCGCGCTAGTGCCTCAGGACGGCTCCGTGCGCTTTAATAACGTGTGCTTTAGCTATGCAAGGGATAAAAACAACCTTACGCTTGAGAATATCGATCTCGACATAAGACCTGGCGAAACCATAGGCGTTATAGGCTCCACAGGCTCCGGCAAGACCACTCTCGTGCAGCTTATACCGCGCCTTTACGACGTCTTTTCCGGCAGCATATCGGTAGGCGGGCATGATGTTAGGGAATATACATTTAAAAATCTCAGGGACAGTGTTGCAATGGTGCTCCAGTCAAACGTGCTGTTTTCAGGCTCGATAGCCGAGAATCTCCGCTGGGGCGACCTTAACGCAACCGATGAGGAATTGAGGCACGCCGCATCGTGCGCGGACGCGGATAAATTCATTCAGTCATTCCCGGAGGGTTATTCAACCGAGCTTGGTCAGGGCGGCGTCAATGTGTCCGGCGGGCAGAAGCAGCGTCTTGCGATAGCGAGAGCGCTTTTGAAAAAGCCAAAGCTGATTATACTCGATGATTCCACCAGCGCCGTTGACACAGCTACGGACGCTTCCATTCGCAAGGCGCTGCGCGAGGAGCTTCGCGGCATGACCACGATAATAATTGCTCAGCGCATAACGAGCGTTATGGACGCGGACAGAATAGTCGTAATGGACGGCGGCAAGATAGTGAACGTAGGCACGCATGACGAGCTTATGACCTCGTCGCCCATCTATCGCGAGGTATATCAGTCCCAGCAAAAGGGGGTGGCTTAAATGGAGAAGAATGCCGCACAGGCGCGCCCCGCAAACCAAGGCCACAACGGCCCCGGCGGGCGCGGCTTCCGCGATTTCAAAAAACCGAAGAATCTAAAAGGCTCATTGCGCCGCGTGATGGGCTATCTAAAGGAATACCGCTTGCAGCTTGTGCTGGTGGCGATACTCATAATCGTTAGTACGGGCGCGAATATAGCTGGCAATTACATGCTGCGTCCCATAATAAATAATTATATATTGCCCTTCGTAGGTCAGCAGAACCCAGACCTTACGGAGCTTATAAAGCTGCTCACGGCCATGGCCGTTATGTATACGGTGGGCTCGGCGGCGATATGGGGCTATAACCGCATAATGCTCACCATTTCCGTAGGCACGCTCAAAAAGCTGCGCACGGATATGTTCACGCACATGCAAAGCCTGCCCATAGCTTATTTCGATAAGCGCACTCACGGCGAGATAATGAGCTGCTACACAAATGATATTGACGCCATGCGCAATCTATTGAGCCAGAGCGTGCCGGAGTTTTTAAGCTCCGCCATAAGGATAGTGGGCGTTTTTACCATGATGGTGATATTGAGTCCCATACTCACGCTCATATCGGTGGCAATGCTCGTTATTATGACGTTTGTGGTGCAGGCGCTGGGCAAGCGCTCGGGCAAATACTTCAAGCTTCGCCAGGCGTCCCTGGGCGACGTAAACGGCTATACGGAGGAAATGATAGAGGGACAGAAGGTTGTAAAGGTATTCTGTCATGAGGAAGAAATAACGAAAACCTTCGCCAAAAAGAACGACGAGCTTTTTGTAAACACCGTCAAGGCGAACACATGGGCGAGCATACTCATGCCAATAATGAATAATCTCTCGCACGTTCAATACGCCATAACCGCGGCGGCGGGCGGGCTTATAGCCATAGCAGGTTATATGGACGTTGGCAGCATAGCCTCCTTCCTCCAGTACAGCCGCAATTTTTCGATGCCGATAACGCAGCTTTCGCAGCAGATGAACTCCGTTATGAGCGCGCTCGCCGGCGCGGAGCGCATATTCGCGCTCATGGACGAACAGCCTGAGACGGACGATGGCAAGGTTACAATGAGCGATGTGCGCATTGAAAAGGACGGCACGCTTACGCCCTGCGTTGAGCACACGGGCGAGTGGGCGTGGCGCGTGCCTAAGGAAGATGGGGGCGAGGAGCTTATCCCCGTGCGCGGCGACGTGCGCTTTAAAGACGTTTCCTTTGGCTATGCGGAGGATAAAAAGGTGCTAAAGCACGTTTCACTCTATGCAAAGCCCGGCCAGAAGATAGCCTTTGTCGGCTCTACGGGCGCAGGCAAGACCACGATAACCAATTTAATAAATAGATTTTATGATATTGACGAGGGGGCCATCACCTATGACGGCATACCCGTAAAGAATATCAAAAAAGAAGCGCTGCGCTCGTCGCTCGCGATGGTTTTGCAGGATACGCATTTGTTCACAGGAACCGTGCGCGAGAATATCCGCTACGGCAGGCTCGACGCAACCGACGACGACGTTGTTGCGGCGGCGAAGCTCGCCAACGCCGATCAGTTTATAATGCATCTGCCAAACGGCTATGACACAATGCTCACCGCGGACGGCGCTAACCTTAGCCAGGGCCAGCGGCAGCTATTGTCAATAGCGCGCGCCGCCGTGGCCGACCCGCCGGTTTTGATACTGGACGAAGCCACGAGCAGCATAGATACGCGCACCGAGGCGCACATCGAGCGCGGCATGGACGAACTCATGCGCGGAAGGACCGTTTTCGTAATAGCGCATAGGCTTTCTACCGTGCGCAATTCAAACGCCATAATGGTGCTTGAGCACGGCGAGGTGATAGAACGCGGCACGCACGACGAGCTGCTCGAGCAAAAGGGCAAATACTATCAGCTGTATATGGGTATGTTTGAATTGAGCTAATATGGAAAAACCTAAAAGAAAGCATGCAAGATTGAAGGAGTACGATTACGGTGCAGACGGCTGCTATTTTGTGACTGTCTGCGTTAAAGCGCGAAAGTCGATATTGAGCACTATCCCTGTAGGGCGGGATACGCAGCCGACATCTCCTCCCGTAGGGCGGGATGCCCACATCCCGCCGTCCCCGGTGTTGACGCAGCTGGGCGCTATTGCCGACAAATACATAAACAACATAAACACCGTATACACTGGCATAACCGTTGAAAGCTACGTGATAATGCCCAATCATATACATCTTCTGATAAAATTTGCTCGCGAAATCGAGCCAGGCGGGGTCAGGGGACCCCGCCCTACGCTGCATACGGTGGTACGTTCGTTTAAGACAATGGTAACGCGTGAAGCGTCCGCCCCGATATGGCAAGCCTCGTATTATGACCGCGTGATACGCGGTGAAGCTGATTTAATCGCCGCAATGCGCTATATAGAGGAAAATCCGTTAAAATGGCTGGACGATGAATTGTACACGGAAAACAATCAGCCCGCAGGATCGCTCCCGCGGGCTGATCGTTTTTTGCCTTATATTTCCTTTTTCCAAAGCCCGTGCAGATTGCAATACGCATACGCGGCGACTGCCTTATCGCCCGCTACGAGCGCAAAGAGCGCTTCGGGCGCGGAATCGACCTTTAATTCCTTGCGCTGGTTGCCCTGCTCGGTTTCAATGGATACCCACTCTATCCTGTGCGCCTCGCCCATGGGGTGAAGCACGCTGCCTACCGTCACGGTTACCATGTTTCCATCGATCTTTACCTCCGGAACATGCTTTTCATGGGCGGCGTCCGTTGTATTGGGCACGAGCTCCTGCATTTTTTCTCCGCAGCACATTACCGGCACGCCGGAGCTTTTTGCGTAAGCTATTATGTTGCCGCAATGCTTGCAAATATAAAACCTTTGATTAGTCACTTTGAATACCTCCTGCATTTTTATTATTACACTGCGGGCATAACCCCGCAAATAGTATCCTGTGCCATTCAACGGCGAACCCGCCCATGCCGTCGGGCGTGGCGTTGAGCGCCTCGTTATACGCTACGGGCACGTCGAACACACGTTTGCATACGCGGCAGTAAAAATGATAATGATTCTTCGTTGTATTATCAAAATAATCCGCGCCGCGCGGCATGGTTATCTTTCTTATATCGCCGGTCTGGGCAAGAAAATTTAAATTCCTGTAAACAGTGCCGCGGCTTATGCGCGAATCCCTTTCGCGCGCAAGATCGTATACCTCGTCCGCCGTGGGGTGCGAATAATTATCCCGCATAAGCTCCATTATAAGTCTTCTTTGCGCGGTGCTCCGCGTTCTGTCGTTTTTTTCCATAATAAAAGTATAGCAGGCATCTCATGCATTGTCAATGATATTAGGACTTATTACTAATAAGAAAATTATTGTCATTCATTCCTGGTCGGGGTAATATAGAGACATAAATGTTAGGAGGCGCGATATGGACAATAAGTTTAAAAAGCCCGAGGAGTGCAACTACTCATTTTTTCAGCATAAAGCATGCGAGTTTTTCCCGTGTCACAAGACGGAAAAACAGGAGGATTTCAACTGCCTTTTCTGCTATTGCCCGCTATACGCGCTGGGCGAAAGGTGCGGCGGCAATTATAAATATTTGGAGAACGGCATAAAGGATTGCAGCTCGTGCCTCGTGCCGCACGGACGCGGCAGCTATTCTTATGTAATCGGCAAATTCCCTGAGCTTAGCGAGCTTGCCAAGAAAAAATAGCTTTTTGTTTCCAATGTATTGCTATAGCTTCCCGTCCAACCTCAAGGCCGTTATAGACAGGCTCCTGCCGTTTTCAACGCCCGCTCAGCGCGCCGATGAAAACGGCGCGACCTATCACCCAACGCGCTTGAAGAAGAATATTAAAATGCTCCTCGTCTCCGGCTGCGGCTTCCCCAATATAAAGGGCAATTACGACGCGTTTATATGGCAGTGCGAGCGAATGTTCGGAAAAATACCAATGATACTGTGCTGCGAAGCGCCGCTTTTGAATATTGACGAGGCAAAACCCGTGGCGGAGCCGTATTTGGCTATGGTGAGCGAGGCGGGCGCGGAATATAAGCGCACCGGTGCCTTGAGCGAGGAAACAGAGACAAAGCTTCAGGCGCCCATGTATCCGCCGGAGCTTTATCGCAAACAGGCGGGCGGACAAGGCTAAAACACGTCAACATAAAATAATTAACGATAAACGTTAAAAAGTAGTTGACAAACATATATGCACGCGTTATAATGACCTCATAAAAAAGAAATGTGAGGTTATTATTTTTATGGAAGCACTCAAAATGAGTATCAAAAAGAGCAGCAAAGCAATGGCCGTGGTGGCGAATATCACTTATGTGGCGCTTATAGTGGCTGTGTGCATGGCGCTGGTGGCGTTTGTATGGATGATAATAAGCCCGGAAGCGGATTTCTTTATGGCTGGCAAGGTTAAGTTTGTCGCGCCCGCCGGGTTCACGGTTGAAAACCGCGGCGAGGTGCAGGCGGAAATGTGCGGAATAGTGGCGTCAGCGATACCGATGATATTCGCGTTCGTGTTCGCAAACCGCATGGCGAAGGCGATAAATAAAGATGGCGAGCCGTTCACGGATTATTCCGTCAAGTCGCTCAGAAACATCGGCATAAGCATATTGGTTTACGCTTTGGCGACGCCGTGTGTGCGCGGGCTTGCCTATGCGATATTCGTAAGTGAAGATTTCGCCGCCAATACTGGCATAGATATGATGACGATACTTATCGCGCTCATATTCTTCTTCCTCGCCACTATATTCAAGTATGGCGCGAATCTCAGGCAGCTTAGCGACGAAACCCTCTAAGGACGGCGTGAAATGGCGATAATACTGAGGCTTGACCGCGTTATGGCGGATAGAAAGGTGACGCTCAACGAGCTTTCCGAAAAGGTTGGCATAGCGAACGTGAACCTTTCAAAGATAAAAACCGGCAAGGTGAGCGCGATAAGGTTTTCAACCCTTGAGGCGATATGCGCCTCGCTCGACTGTCAGCCGGGGGATATACTGGAGTATAAAAGAGAATGAAAAAAACAAATGGCCGCCGCGTTCGCGACGGCCATTTGCTATGAAATCGCAAGGTTTTGCGCATGAAGCTTGTGGCGCCATAAGGAGCAGCGCGATACACTTTTTGTGAAAACATAGATCGGCTTGGGCAATGCGCTCAGCCGCATATTCTTTATCTACCGTCACCGATAAACGGACGGTCATTTTTATTCGCCCTGCTTTCTCCCCGCGTGCTCGCAAATGACCAAAAAGGTTTTTTCTGAAATGTCATGCTCTATTTTGCAGGCGTCCTCGCGTGCGGTCCGTTCGTCTACACCAAGATGAATGAGAAACTCCGTAAGCAGCTTGTGGCGGGTATATATGCGCTTGGCAATCTCCAGCCCGCTGTCTGTGAGCGTGATGAGACTGTCGCTGTCCATGGTGATATAGCCGCCTTCTTTAAGCCGCTTTGTGGCATAGCTCACACTGGGCTTTGTTACGCCCAAGTGCTTCGCCACGTCAAGCGAGCGAATAAAGCCATGCCTTTCCTGCATAATCAGCATAGCCTCAAGATAGTCCTCGGACGCCTTGTATATCTTCATGGATAAAATGCACCAACCTTCGTATTTTAACTAGATATAGGTTAGCACGCTCTAACCAAATTTACAAGAAATAATTTAAAAGGGTATTGACATTTGCGGTTAGAGAAGCTAAACTATATCTCGGTTAGTGGGGACTAACCAATATTAAGACCCGATGGTTAGAGCGATTTAACCGAAGGAGCATAAAATGCGGAGGAGGATAACATGATGCCGTTGACACTTGCGAATCCGGGCGAAGAAAACATGATAAGGCATATAGGCGGCAGTCCTGAAATGAAGCAGCATCTTGCGGATATGGGCTTTGTGGCCGGTGGGAACGTGAAGGTAATATCAACAATGGCGGGGAACCTCATCGTTAGCGTAAAGGAAACCCGCGTGGCAATAAGCCGCGAAATGGCAGCGCGAATCATGATATAAGGAGAGGCTGAGACATGAAAACACTAAAAGAGGTAAAGATCGGTGAAACTGTAAGGGTAGTGAGGCTCCACGGCGAGGGTGCGATAAAACGGCGCATAATGGATATGGGGATCACAAAGAGCGTGGAGGTATATGTCCGCAAGGTGGCGCCGCTGGGCGACCCGATCGAGGTAAACGTCCGCGGCTACGAGCTGTCTCTGCGCAAGGCTGACGCGGAAATGATAGAAGTGGAGTAAAAATTTAGGGAATCCCTTTTTTTAAAACAATCGGTTAAGGAAACTTAACCGCAAAGGAGTGGAGTATATGGCAAAGCAATTAACGATCGCCCTTGCAGGCAATCCCAACAGCGGCAAAACCACGCTGTTCAACGCGCTTACGGGTTCCAACCAGTTCGTTGGCAACTGGCCGGGCGTTACCGTGGAGAAGAAGGAAGGCAAGCTCAAAAAGCACGAAGGCGTTGTAATAACGGACCTTCCCGGCATCTATTCGCTGTCTCCATACACATTGGAGGAGGTGGTGGCGCGCAACTATCTTATAGGCGAGCGCCCCGACGCCATACTCAATATAGTTGACGGCACGAACCTTGAGCGAAACCTCTATCTCACCACGCAGCTTACCGAGCTTGGCATACCCGTGGTGATAGCGATAAATATGATGGACGTGGTAAGAAAATCCGGAGATAAGATAAATATAAAGGAGTTATCAAGGGAGCTGGGCTGCAAGATAGTTGAAATATCCGCGCTGAAGGAGGAGGGCGTTATGGAGGCGGCAGAAGCGGCTATGGAGGCCGCGAAAGCCACGAGGACCGTGCCGGCGCACAACTTTTCGGGCGCTGTGGAGCACGCGCTCGCGCACATTGAGGAAGCCGCGGTGCATGATATGCCGCAAGAGCAGCAGCGCTGGTACGCCATAAAGATATTCGAGCGGGACGATAAAGCATTGGCGCAGCTCAATATCCACTCCGCCGTGCTCAAGCACATCGAGGAGGATATAAAGGCCGCCGAGGCGGAGCTGGACGACGACGCTCAGAGCATAATCACGGGCGAGCGGTATATATACATCGCCACGCTCATGAAGGGCTGCTATAAGAAGAAAAACGCAGGCAAGCTGTCCGCCTCGGATAAGATAGACCGGGTGGTGACGAACCGCTGGCTGGGCTTGCCCATATTTGCGGCGATAATGTTCCTCGTTTATTATATTTCAATGGTGAGTGTGGGCGCGGCCGCCACGGATTGGGCCAACGACGGCCTGTTTGGCGACGGCTGGCATCTTTTTGGCAATGGCAGCGCCAAATACAGCGAAGCGGCGGAGGAATACAGCGAAGCTTCACTGATAGTAGATGGCTATAATGCCTATATTGAAGAAAACGGCACGGCTCCGGACGGCAATTTCAAGTATGCCGTGGAGGACGAGGAAACCCTTGCCGTGACTTATGAGGCCGCAACTCTTGCTGATTATGAAGCGGCGCTTAAAACGCTGGAAAGCTATGGCGAGGAGCCTGACCCGGCAAACTATGGCGTATGGGTGCCCGGCATTCCCGTGCTTGTGGGCAGCGGCCTTGAAGCGGCTAACGCTGCCCCTTGGCTCGCCGGGCTCATCAACGACGGCATAATTGCGGGCGTGGGCGCGGTTCTCGGCTTCGTGCCGCAGATGCTCGTGCTGTTCCTGCTGCTCGCCTTCCTTGAAGCCTGCGGATACATGGCGCGCATCGCGTTTGTGCTCGACAGGGTATTTCGTAAGTTCGGCCTTTCCGGCAAGAGCTTTATACCTATGCTCATAGGCGTTGGCTGCGGCGTGCCCGGCATTATGGCCAGCCGTACCATAGAAAATGAACGCGACAGGCGCATGACCATAATGACCACCACATTTATCCCATGCGGCGCAAAGGTGCCGTTCATAGCCATGATAGCGGGCGCGATATTCGGTGGCAGCGCATGGGTGGCAACCTCGGCTTACTTCATAGGCATGGCGGCTATCATTGTTTCCGGCATAATGCTTAAAAAGACGAAGATGTTTGCCGGCGAGCCCGCGCCGTTCGTTATGGAGCTGCCCGCCTACCATTGGCCGACGCTTGCAAACGTCCTGCGCTCCATGTGGGAGCGCGGCTGGAGCTTTATAAAAAAGGCGGGCACGATAATCCTTCTTTCCACTATCCTCGTGTGGTTTACCACCTACTTTGGCGTGGTGGATGGCGCGTTTAGAATGCTCGACGAGAGTGAAATCGACTCCTCCATACTCGCCGCCATCGGCGGGGTGCTAGCGTGGATATTCAAGCCGCTTGGCTGGGGCACGTGGGAAGCGGCCGTGGCCTCAATCACAGGGCTTGTGGCAAAGGAGAACATCGTTGGCACCATGGGCATACTCTATGGCGCGGCCGGAAATGTGTATGCCACGCTCTCCACGGTTTTCACCGGGGTCACAGGCTATTCATTCCTGGTGTTCAACCTGCTGTGCGCGCCCTGCTTTGCGGCTATCGGCGCCATCAGGCGCGAGATGAACAATCCTAAATGGACTTGGTTTGCAATAGCTTATCAGTGCAGCTTCGCTTACGCCGTAGCCCTGATGATAACTCAGTTTGGCGGCGTGTTTACCGGAAGCGTCAACGCTATAGGGCTTATCTTCGCAATAGCGATATTGGCCGGCATAGTGTATATGCTGGCAAAGCCCTATAAAGAAGCTACCAAGCTAAAAATGCCAAACTAAAATAACGTCGATGAAAGGAGCTGACTGGCATGTTTGCATGGCTTTTGGAAAATATCGGCACTATAGCTATCTGCCTTGTACTTCTGGCGCTCGTGGCCGGGATAGTCGTGATAATGGTAAAGGATAAGAAGAAGGGTAAATCCGCCTGCGGCTGCGACTGCGCGCATTGCCCCATGAACGGCTCCTGCCATAAACGCTGAAGCGCCAAAGAGGGAGGCGTCGGCGCGCTTCCCTTGGTTCCCCTTGATATAGCACAGGAGAGCCGAACACATGCGGTTTTAATTCGCGATTTGCACGCATTTGCGTTGTTGCTTCCGCTTGGCATATTAGTATATACCTGCGCGTCAGCGCCTAGCAACTGCGCACAAATCGCGAATTAAAACTCTCAGGCCGAATAGGCGCATGGGTTCGGCACTCCTGTGCTAAAGCTTCGTCAGCGGTAAGCCCGTATCACGCCGCAGCCTATACGCCCGCCCGCGTCGCCTGCGGGCTGCGAGGTAAAATCGTCGCGCTCAGAGTGAATTATCACAGTCCTTCCCGTGACTTCACGCGGCGTAAAGCGCTCGGTGTAGAAGCCCTGCCAAGCATAGCCGCGATTGCCAAACAGCGGCGGCATATCTCCCGCGTGCGCCGGGTGGGGACAATTTTTTGGATTATAATGCCCCATGGCGCCCATGAAGCCGTCCGAGCAATCGCCCCCCGCGTGTATGTGGATAGCATAGACATTTGGCGCGCAGGGCGCTGCGTCGTGTGGCAGTCCCCAAAGCTCCGCGAGCACTATCGAGCCGCTTTTGTAAGGATAAAAGCGCACAGCGCCGCGAAGCCCGGAATGTCCCGCGTCGCCGCGAATGTCGGCGTGCGCGGCGGGGTGCATACTCAAAGCGGATGCAACTGATATGTTAACGCGTTCAAACATGATAAATCCTCCCGTTCCTGTATTCTATGCGCCTTGCGGCAATACGGTCACAAAGCGCATAAAATGTTGACTGCGGGAGGCAGGGAAGGCTGGCAGGCTTTGCCGGGAGAGATATTGGATTATAAGAGAATGAAAGCAAATAAGGCAATTGCAGTAGAGGAGGTCGGCATCGGTCAAATATGCTACCGTATTACCACTTGCTCTATATGATAATGCAGCATCCGCTATCGTTTCCATTTTATCGTTATTATTGAATGATTTGATTGAGAAATAATCCGCGTCAGCAGGTTGCGTTTCTATTTGATACTTACTTAAAATTGGTTTGTCTGAGTATAGAACGGTGTCGCGTTCAAAATTTACATATTTAAATGATTGAAAATAGAAATCGCTTAGGTTCATCGGGACACTTGGTTTTTACTATTCACAAGATATGTGTCGTCCTCATCTTGGAGCACAATAAACCCATCAATGGGATTATGCGTTTTTGTATTAGCACCCGTACATGCTGTTAAGAATACTGTTACTCCGACTAAAGCGAATAATATCCATCTTTTCATTCATAGTTCTCCTTGCCCGTTATTGATAACAAGAAATACAAGAGCGCTTTAAAATTGTTAATGTTAAGTACTCTGATTATTAACACAATTTTACAAAAACCTATGATATTGTCAGGTAAAATTCCGGATATTAACACAAATATGGAATTGGACGCAATGAAGATTTATGATTTTTACGGCAAAAAGAATATTTGCGGAGCGCGGGTGAAGGAAGCGCGCAAACGCATGAAACTGTCTCAGAGCGAGCTTGCGGCGCGTTTGCAGGTCGCAGGCGTTATTATTGAGCGTGATAGCTTGAGCCGTATAGAAATAGGCACGAGGTTTGTGAGCGATTTTGAATTAGTTGTACTGGCCGATTTATTGAACGTGAGCGTGCTGTGGCTGCTTGGAATAGCATAAAAGCAGGCCAAAACCGGGCCTGCTTTTATGCCGCGCGTTTAAGCCTTCTTCTTTTTTTCCATAATAACCAAATAGCCTGTCATCACAATGAGACATGCCGTTTCGCTCGTAAGAGCGCCGAACCATATCCCGTCGCCGCCGAATATGGCGGCCAGCGTGAATACGGCGACTGCCGAGAGCACCATGCCGCGCAGCACGGAGAACGCGAACGCCGCGCGCGGACGCGCGGTGGCGGTGAAATAGCCTATCAGCACCACATTTAAGGCGGCGGGCAGAAACGCCCAAACGTATTTTGTTATGGATTCGCCTGTATAGCCAACCTCCGCGCCGGCCTTGCCAAGCACGAGCGACGCTATTCCCTCCGGGAATAGCAGGCACAGCGAAACCACCACGGCGGCGGCGGCGACAGCGCTCATTAGCGCGAAGCGCCTGTACGCGCGGCATGCAGGCACGTCATCGCGGCCGAGCGATATGCTCACAAGCGGCTGCATACCCTGCGTTACGCCCTGTATAAGCGTCATCGCGAGCGTGCTTATATACATAACCACGGCATAGGCGATAATGCCGGTGTTGCCCACATATTCAAGCAGCGCTTTGTTATATATAAAAATCGTCAGCCCAAGCGCTATCTCGGAAATAAAATCGGAAAACCCAAGCGGGATTATCCGCTTGTATATGCCCAAAAACGGCTTTGCAAGCTTGAAACGTATATTTGAGCGCCCGCGAATGAAGTGCGAAGCGAATATGATAAGGCTTATCGTCTGCGCTATGCCGGTGGCTACCGCCGCGCCCATAACGCCCCAGTTGAATATGAAGATAAACACATAATCGAGCACCACATTGCTCAAAGCGCATGCGCCTACGCCTATTATGGATACCGACGGATGCCCGCCGGTTTTAACCAGCACCTCAAAGCAATATGAAGTCATGAAGCAGACGGAGAAATAGCTTAGTATGCGAAGATATTCCGTTACATAAGCGTGAGTTTCAGCCGTGGAGCCAAGAAACACGGCTATATCGTCGATAAAAATATTCACGAGCACCGTGAAAACTATCGCTATTGCGATAACGACGAATATGTTTTGCGAGAAAACCCTGTTGGCCTCCTCTTTCTTGCCCTCGCCTATGCGTATGGCGCAGAGCGTAGACGTGCCCACCGCAAGCATTATTGCGAGCGCGAACATGAAATTGACGAACGGCATGGCTATGTCAACAGCCGCGAGCGCAGCGGCGCCAACACCGTGTGCAACAAAAATACCATCGACTATAGTGTAGCTCGAAAACACGAGCATAGACACGGTCGAAGGCAGCGCAAACCGGAAAAATTCTTTTTTGGAGTACATATAAACCTCGTTTCTTAACCTCAATGAGACTTAACGCGCATTAAACCTCATACTATATAGTAAGCCATATATATAGCGAAATTGTCAAGTCTGGCAATCTCGCCTTGAAACCTTGAACGGAATGCCGTATAATTATAATATAATAAATGACGAGGTAAACTCATTGAAATACACGACCGTTCTATTCGATCTTGACGGCACGCTCATAATGTCCGGTCCGGCGATATTCGCCGCCGCGCGGCTTATGATGGCGGATATGGGCATAGCGGATCTGCCGGACGAAAAAATGCGCCGCCTTGTGGGGCCGCCGCTGTCCGTGGGCTTTAGGGAAGTGCTGAATATAGAAGATAGTGAAATAAACGGCGCGATAGAGCTATATGCTAAAAAAGCCCGCATAGTTGGGCTTGAGCCGATGAAGCCATACGACGGGGTGAAGGCTATGCTAAAAGAGCTTCGCCAAAATGGCATACGCACGGGCGTTGTAACGAGTAAAATGCAGCCAACGGCGCGTGAGCACATAGAGCATTTCGGCCTTTTAGACGGGCTTGACTATATATGCGGCGCGCTTGAGCGCGGCAAGGGCACCAAAACAGAGCTGCTTGTGCGCGCCATGCGCGAGCTTGAGCCGCTTGGCAGCGCCGTGATGGTGGGCGACAGGCTATACGATATAAACGCCGCCAACGACGTTGGGCTTGACAGCATAGGCGTGCTTTACGGCTATGGCTCAAGGGACGAGCTCGAGGCGTGCAGACCCACGCACATAGTAGATCGCGTTGAAGAATTAAAGAGCTGGATTTTAGCTTAAAATTATCCTGACAACTAAACTGAAGGGAGAAAAGATATGAAATTACTGTTTGCAATAGTCCAGAACGACGATTCAAAGCGCCTGATAAAAACGCTTGTTCAGCACAACATAAGCGTAACGCGCATATCGACGACGGGCGGCTTCTTGCACGGCGGCAACACCACGCTTATGATAGGCGTTGAAAAGGACAAGGTGGACGAAACGCTTGAAATAATCAAGCAAAAATCCAGCACCCGCAAGGAATTCATGGTTATCCCCTCATCGCTGCCCGGCTATGCCGAATCCTCGCCAACGCCCGTGCAGGTCACGCTTGGCGGCGCGACGGTGTTTATCGTAGATGTTGAGGAGTTCCATAAATTTTGAGTTGTGAGCAGCAAAGCGGAGCCGAGATAAGGCTTGCAAGAGCCATAAAGCGAAACCGTGCGGTACATGCGTTTTTTCTCTCGTGCAGCGACCCGTCGCGATCGGTGCGCGCGGCAATGCGCACAGCGGCGCTCGTTTTATTGGGCGACGCGAAGGATATAGACATGCTTGCGGGCAATCCCGATTTCTTTCTTTGGGGATCGGGTATATGCGAGCGCATAGGCAAGGAATCGCCGCTCGAGCCAGTAAACAGGCTAAAGACCGAGCTTTCAAGAGCAACCTTTGCGAACGGAAACCGCGTTATAGTCATTCCTGACGCGCACAATATGGATCAGCGGCTTCAAAATTCGCTTTTAAAGCTCATAGAGGAGCCGCCGGAGCGCACATACATAATCATCACCGGTCAGGAAGCGGGGATACTGCCAACAATACGCTCGCGCTGCGCAATAGTGCGGCTGGGCGCGTTTTCGAGCGCTCAGCTTGCCAAGCAGCTTATGGAGCTTGGCGCCGACGAGGCGCAGGCTAAGCTTTACGCCGCGCAAAGCTCGCAAAGCTTCACCATGGCGGAGCGCTTATATAAAGAAGAACAGCTTCGCGCCCTGCGCGACAGTGCGCAAAAGACCATATATACGCTGCTTATGAAGGGCTATTACTCGTCGGACGCCGTGAAGGAGCTATATAGGCAGGGCACGGACGCGTTCACATTCATGCTTTCCATCATGCGCGACGCCATGCTTAAAAAGCTTGGCGAGGGCGAGCTTGAAAATCCGGATAAGGCGAGATTGAGCGAGAATTTAGCCAAACGCTTTACATTAGGCGATATTGCTTGTATCATAGATATGCTCTGCGGCGCGCAGGCGGAAACTTTTGGCTCAAACAGCGGCACGCTTATAGACAGCTCCGCTGTCATGCGCGTATTTGTGGAGCTAATGGAGGAATTTTTAAATCGATGAAAACCGTTATCGGCGTTAAATTTAAAGAAGGCGGCAAGCTTTACTATTTCGACCCCTGTGAATTTGAAATAAAGGAAGGCGACGGCGTAATAGTCGAAACGGCGCGCGGCGTTGAGTTTGGCGACGTTGCCGTCGGCCCTCACGAAATTGCCGACGCGCGCGTGGTGCAGCCGCTAAAGCCCGTGCAGCGCGTAGCGAGCGAATATGATCGCGAGCAGCGCGATAAAAACCGCAGCAAGGAAAAATCCGCATACGATATATGTATGCAGAAAATATTGGAATTTAAGCTCGATATGAAGCTTGTGGACGTTGAATACACGTTCAACGCCTCAAAAATAGTTTTCTATTTCACCTCGGACGGGCGCGTGGATTTCCGCGAGCTTGTAAAATCGCTCGCGGGCATATTCAAAACCCGCATAGAGCTCAGGCAGATAGGCGTCAGGGACGAGGCGAAGATGCTTGGCGGGCTCGGCTCGTGCGGGCGTCCGGTGTGCTGCAAGCAGTTTCTTGCGGATTTCGCGCCGGTATCAATAAAAATGGCGAAGGAGCAGAACCTTTCGCTTTCGCCCACCAAAATATCGGGTATATGCGGAAGGCTTTTGTGCTGCCTTAAATATGAGCAGGATT
>CAZZNN010000010.1:12311-21805 GCA_964655605.1 uncultured Oscillospiraceae bacterium | reverse complement strand
CTTGGCGCAGAGCGAAACGCCGCTCTCCTGCTGCTTATTGCTTACGGCAGGCTTCATTATCGGCCTTAGTTGCCCTGAATAAGCGTGGCATATCTGTCACAGCTTTGCTATTATATCCAACGCGAGGAAAAAAAGCAATAGTCAATCTGCGGATATATTGGATTTTTTGACGCTTGCGCGCCGATAAACTATATCATATAATCGCCTCATGGAGCAAGCGGCTAAAAAGGATCGCGTGATACTTCACTGCGACTGCAATTCATACTTCGCTTCGGTCGAAACCATAGCGCGGCCGGAGCTTAAAAACGTGCCCATGGCCGTCTGCGGCGACCCCAAGAGCCGCCACGGCATAATTTTAGCCAAAAACGAGCTTGCCAAGAAATACGGCATAGTCACCGCCGAAACCGTGTGGCAGGCTTTAAAAAAATGCCCGTCGCTCACGCTCGTAGCTCCGCATCACGATAAATATCAGCAATACTGCGCAACCATCAATAAAATATATGAAGAATACACCGATCAGGTGGAGCCATTCAGCATAGACGAATCGTGGCTGGACGTGAGCGGCAGCGAACATCTTTTCGGCTCCGGCAAGGACATTGCCGACACGCTGCGCCGCCGTATGCGCGAGGAGGTTGGGCTTAGCATATCCGTTGGCGTTTCATTCAACAAAATGTTTGCAAAGCTTGGCAGCGACTATAAAAAGCCGGACGCCACCACCGTTATTACTCGGGAAAATTTTAGGGAAATACTTTGGCCGCTGCCTGCGGGCGACATGATGTTCGTGGGCAAAAATTCGTGCGCGCAGCTAAACAAGGCATATATTTTCACCATAGGCGACATTGCGCTCGCGGGACGCGAAAGAATATGCGCGCTGCTCGGCAAGAGCGGCGAGAGTATATGGGCGGCGGCGAGTGGCCTTGACGACAGCCCCGTCAAGCGCATTGGCGAAGCTTCGCCCGCAAAGAGCGTTGGCTCAGGGCTCACCTTCGCGCGCAACCTTATAACGCGCGAGGATATTTTATCGGGCGTCGCCATGCTTTCGGACAATGTCGGCACGCGGCTTAGACGCTATGGGCAATATTGCGGCGTAATAACGGTGCACATAAAAGACCCGTCGCTCAAAACCATATCCAGGCAGCGCAGGCTTGACGCGCCCACAAATTCCACCAAGGAAATATTCAATATGGCTATGGCGATAATTGAAGCGTCGTGGCACATCGGCGCGCCCATACGCGCGCTCACGGTGACGGGCGGCTCGCTTTCCTTCGACGCGCCCATGCAGCTAAATATGCTCGGCGGCAATTCATTTGAGAGCAAGCAAAAAAATATGCGCCTCGACAGCGCGATAGACTCTATCCGCCAAAAATTCGGCCGCGACGCCATAGCTATAGCCGGAACCATGAAAACCGATATTACGGGCGGCGGCGAGGAAGAAGAATAAGAAAGAAGCCGCGGCAATACAGAGAGTTTGCCGCAGCCATTTTAGCGTTATTGAGCGCCTATATAAGCTCCATAAATATTGCCGCAGCAGTCTTTATAAGCTCATCGGGGAAATCCATGCGGTCGGTATGCAATTCGGGATAATTTTCACCGTCGCCTATCAATATCATGGCTCCGTCGGCCTTCTTTAAGAAATAGCCAAAGTCCTCGCTGGAGCGCCACGGCGTTTTTAGCGTTTGCACGCTTATTCCAATGCGCTTGCACGCCTCGCGCACTTTATTCGCGCTCGACGCGTGATTGCGCGTTTCGGGAAATTCGTCGCAATATGAAAAGCTCAGCTCGAGGCCGTCGTTTTCGGCCTCCATTGCCGCAAAGCGCTCGATCTGCGCTTGCAGCGCGTTCATCTCGTCCTCCCGCTGGCCGCGTATTGTGAGCATGAGCCTGCCCTCAGAGGCGGAGGTGCCAAAGGCTCTTTCGCCTATTTCAACGCATATAACGGTGCAAAGCACCATTTCTGAGTATTTTTCCGGCGCGGCTATCTCCGGCAGGCGGCATATAAGCCTCGCTATGGCCTGCGCCGGGTTTTTGCCAAGCTCGGGCATGCTCGCGTGCGAGGGCACGCCCTTCATATAAATGGTCATGCCCTTTGAAGCGCACGCGCACGCGCCGTCCGCTATAATGGCCGTGTTATAGGGGAAGCCGGGCCTGTGATGATAGGCGTATACCTCAATAATGCCCTTTTCACCTATAAGCTCCGCGCATACCTTCGCGCCCGCGCCTATCTCCTCCGCGTGCTGAAATATGAGATATACGTCCCGCTCGGGCGGGTTTTCACTAAGCTCGAGCGCAAGCGCGCACAGCGTCGCCGCGTGGCCGTCGTGGCCGCACGCGTGGCTTACGCCGTCTATCCGCGAGGCGTAGCTTGCGCCGCTTTTATCCCAAACGGGCACCGCGTCAATATCAGCGCGGAAGGCTATCGGCGCTTTCTTGCCCGTGCCTTTTATACAGGCGTAAAGCCACGCGCCTTTATCAGTCACCTCAAAGGCGGTGCTCTTTAAAAATGCTTTTATGCGCTCGCGCGTCCAAGCCTCGTTAAGGCTCAATTCGGGATGCGCGTGAAGCTCATGGCGCAGGGCTTTTGCGGCCTCAAAATTTTCGTTTTTCATCTTTCCCCCCCTAAATATATAGGAACGGTCAAGACCGTTCCCCGCAATAAACCTTTTTACACCAGCGCACGCTTTATATCGTTCACCAAGGGCGTAAGCGCATAGTATTTGGCCAAAAGCTCGTTTGAGTCGTTCACCCAAAGCTCCTCGCCCTTTATGCGCACATAGCCCTGAATGGGGTTTATGGGATAATAGTAAAGCTGCTTTGAATCCGGCCCGCGAAGCGCGAAAAAAACGTAAGTGCGGCTTAGCATTAGCTGCGGTATGCTGCCAAAGCTGCTGCCGACGGTTTTAAGCGTCTGCGCGTCTATCATGCTGCCGCCCATATCCGGCGAGATGATAAAAGTTACCTTATCGCCGTATTTCATAGCGCCCTTTATGGCGCCGTATACCTCAACGTCCGCCTTGGCGGCAAGGAGAGTGTTTTGTATGCTCGCGCCGTTATCCTCCGAGCGAAACTGCATTGAATCAAAATCGCCAAGGCTTGTTACGCTGCCTATGAATATTGCGTCGCACGAATCCGTAAGCGCCTGTATATCGTGATAATAATATAGCTCGCTGGGCGCGGCGATAACGTTCATAAGCGCCCTTATATCTATGAGCACCTCCTCATAGGCTATGCTCACCGTGCCTGTTTTCACCTTGCCCTCGGAAAGCTTGAGCGCCGATTTTGTGAGCAGGCTGTAGGTTTCAGGCTCGTTCTTATCGCCGCTGAGCTCAAGATACATAAGATACCTCTCGCCCACGGCCATTAAATCGGTGGCGCATTTCACCTCGTCGCCAACGGCGGCGCTGCCCGCCACCACCTCGTCTAGCTTCATTACACGGCGCTCCTCACCGTTTATATCGGTGAACGCGCTCACGCATTCGCCCGTCGCCACAAGCTCCGCCTCGCGGTAAACGTTGCGAAGCTCGCTCAAGGCTCTTGCGCGCTGCGAAGCGCCCTTGCGCGAAACATCTGGCGAAATGCACAAAAGAAGCGTGAAAAGCGCCAGCAAAATCGACGTTATTATGATTTTCGGCCTAAGCTTCTTCACGGCTCCTCCTTGGTTGCTATTATATAAACGTTCATTGCGGTAAAAAGGTTCGCATAATACGCCAAATTTTCAGGGGATTCGGGCGTATCAGCCCCCCGGAGGCTGTAATCCGGCTTCGGCGGCGCGCACGCTGCTATTGTGTCCGCTCCCTTTCGGCTTTGGCCTGCCGCGAGCTTTAGCTCGCACGCAAAAGCCGACAACATCAAGAAAATGCGCTTCGCGCATTTTCTTGAAAAAACCTTACATATCGCGTCTGCCCTCTATCGCCTTTAAAAGCGTCATCTCGTCCACATAGTCGAGATTGCCGCCCATGGGTATGCCGTGCGCTATCCTTGTGACGCGCACGTTGAGCGGCTTTAAAAGCCGCGCTATATATGCGGCCGTAGCCTCGCCCTCAACATCGGGGTTGGTGGCGATTATAACCTCGTTTACGCCGTCTCGCTTAACGCGCTCCTCAAGCTCCCTTATGCGAATATCATCAGGCCCCACGCCGCTCATAGGCGAGAGCGTGCCGCCCAAAACATGATATTTGCCGCGAAACTCGCGCAGCTTTTCCATGGAAAGCACGTCGTGCGCCTCTTTCACAACGCATAGAAGCTTTTCGTCCCGCGTTTTATCAAGGCATATAGCGCACGGCGTAGTCTCGGTATAATTACCGCAGACGGGGCAATGATAAATGCCCTCGCACGCGGCCGAAATGGACGCGGCAAGCTCCTTTGCGCTCGTCTTTGGCATATCTATTATGTGATAAGCAAGACGCTGCGCGGTCTTTCTGCCTATGCCGGGCAGCTTTGAAAGCTGCATGGCAAGCGCGTCCAAAAGATCTATGCTCATATAGTCTCTGCTTCCGGCTTAAAAGCCTAAATTCATGCCGCCTGTGACCTTATTCATCTCGGCGGTGGTGGTTTCATCCGCGAGGCGTATCGCCTCGTTCACGGCGCTCATCACAAGATCCTCAAGCATTTCCACATCGTCCGGATCAACGCAGGCCCTATCTATAGTAAGGCTCTTTAGCTCCTTGCGGCCATATACCGTGGCGCTCACAGCGCCGCCGCCCGCGTTTGCCGTAAACTCGCGCTCGGCAAGCTCCTCCTGAAGCTTCGCCACCTTCTGCTGCATAGCCTGCGCCTGGCGCATCAGCTGCTGCATATTTCCGCCGCCCATACCGGGAAATCCACCTCTTTGCATATCTATCCTCCATTTACGTTCCATATATATTCAAGCTAATGATACCATATAGTGTATTTCATTTCAATCATGAACATATTTACTTTTGAGGCGCTTTGAGCATATTCCGCCCCGCTAAATCATACCCTTTACGGATAACACATAAACTATGGAGGTTAGTGCGATGGAGCTTAGATTCACCGACGCCAATATCGAAAATATAGTCGCCGCGGGCGCTTCCAAGGCTTATATAGAGGGCGCGGTGCCGCTTCCCGAGGGCCGCGGCGCATCGGAGACGCTATCCGTCACAGGCACGGTATCAGTGTCCGGCGTGAGCGTGTGCGACGGCGTTATTCAGCTTGAGGGCAAGCTCAAGCTTGAATTTATATGCTTTGAGCGCGGCGAGCCATTCGCGTTTATGTCCACTGCGGCGTTCAGGCACGACATACCCGTGCCCGACGCAAAGGACAATCTTACTGCGCTCGTGAGCGCGCAGCTCACCACTCTCGACATTTCCGGCGCCGGGCCATTGAGCATAGCGGCGACGGCGGATATAAGCTTCACGCTCGTCTCCGCCTCCCCATCGCGGCTCTTTGACGGCATTATCGGCGCCGACGACCTTGAAAAGCTCGAGGAGCGCTTCAGCGTTGCGCGCATTAGGGACGCGGGCTATCAAAATGTACGTCTGCGCGACGAGATACCCTTTCCAGACGGCGCGGAGCGCGTAGTTTTGCTCAGCGCGACACCTGTGAACGCGCGAGGCGTTCGCGACGGCGAGAGCATGCATATAGACGGCTCCATAGCCGTCACCGCGCTCGCAAAAACGCATGACGGCGCATACAAAATGCTTAACGCCTCGCTCCCGTATTCGGCTCAGGCAAGCGCGGGCGGGCTTAGCACGGGCGACGAATGCACATTTAGCGCCGCTATAGACTATTTTGAGCTAAAGCCCATGGGCGACACCGGCGAAACGCTCAGCGCGGAGCTCTCGCTCACCGTAAAAACGAGCGCGATAGAAAAAAACGCGTTCTCGTGCGTGCTGGACGCTTATTCTCCGTCTCTCCCGTTTGAGTGCGAGTTTAACGCCATAAACGCGCGGTCGCTATGTGCAAACGGGCGTGACGAGCACGAAATCAAATGCACACTTTCGCCGCCGGAGGGTATGCCTGAAATGGCGGCGCTTATATGCTGCACAGCTCGCCCTGCACTGAGCGCGGCAACAATAGAAAACGGCGCGCTCACCGTTGAGGGCATAGCCTTCACAAAGACTGCTTACCTCACCGAAAACGGCTCAATATTCTCATTCGCGCGTGAGCTGCCCTTTAGCTTTACAAAGCCCGTTTCCGCGCCCGACAGCGCTATTCCATCCGCGCAGGCGGTTGTGACCGCAAGCGATTGCGCGCTCGCGTCCGGCGCTGTGAGCGCGTGCTTCAAGCTTGAAATAAGCACCGAGATATATGAAACCATAGCCGCACGCGCCGTCACAGGCATACATGAATGCGAAAAGCGCATTTTGCCGCCGGGACTTTATATCTACTGTGCGGACGAGGACGAAAAGCTTTTTAATATAAGCAAGCGCTTCAATGTGCCCCTTTCAGGGCTTCGCGCCGCAAACCCCGATATTTGCGACCCTTGCCAGAGCGATTCCAAAATAATGCTGCTAGTATAAACTAAGGCTTTACAATAACAACCAAAGGTTGTAAAATGCTCATATAAGGAGTTGCTTATATGAGCTTTTGTGATAATTTTAAAAAATTGCGCAAGCAGGCGAGTCTTTCGCAGGCGGCGCTCGCGCAGCGGCTGGGGCTTTCGCAGCAGGCGGTAGCCAAGTGGGAATCGGGGCGCGCAACGCCCGATCCGGACACGCTTATTTTGCTCGCGGAGGCTTTTGGCGTTAGTGTTGACGCGCTCGTAGCCTCAGGGCCGTGCGCATCGCGGCTGCCCGTTTTAGGATTTGTGCGCGCGGGCTTTGGCGCCCCCGCCGCCGCTGAGCGCGAGGGCGAGGAATATGCGTTCGTTGGCAACGCGGAGGAATATTTCTTTCTCACGGTGCGGGGCGAGAGCATGGAGCCATATATTTTCGATGGGGATATTGCGCTCGTTCACGCGACGGAGCGCATTGCAAACGGCGATCTCTGCGTTGCCATGTATTCAGACTCCATGTCCGGCGGGGACGATTGCGCCACGGTGAAGCGCTATCGCCGCCGGGCGGACGGCGCCGTTGCGCTCGAACCGCTCAATCCCGCTTTTGAGCCGATAATTATTGAAAAAGAGGCGCTCGCCTCGCTAAAGCTGGTCGGCAAGGTGGTTGAAACCAGAAGAAAATGGAGCTAGGCGCTCGCGTATGCAATATTTAGCTGCCGTATATCACAGAAAGGTTCAAAATCGAATCATGGATATGATGCAAAAACTCACAATATTGGCCGACAGCGCCAAGTATGACGCGGCCTGCACATCAAGCGGCGCTTCGCGCGAGGGGCGCTTGGGCGACGGCAGCATAGGCAGCGCCATGGCATGCGGCTGCTGCCACACCTTTGCGGCGGACGGCAGGTGCGTATCGCTTTTAAAGGTGCTGATGAGCAATTTTTGCATATACGATTGCAAATACTGCGTGAACCGCTCCTCAAACGACGTGCCGCGCGCGGCCTTCACACCGCGCGAGCTCGCGGAGCTTACCATGGCGTTTTACAGGCGCAATTATATCGAGGGGCTGTTTCTTTCAAGCGCGGTGATAAAAAGCCCGGATCACACAATGGAGCTGATGATAGGCGCGCTGTCGCTATTGCGCAATGAATATAAATTCAATGGCTACATACACGCGAAGGTGATCCCCGGCGCGTCTAGCGCGCTCGTTGAGAGCCTTGGCCTGCTTGCGGACAGGCTCAGCGTGAATATAGAGCTGCCGAGCGAAAAAAGTCTTGTCACGCTCGCGCCCAATAAAACCAAATCCGCCATTTTAACGCCCATGCGCCAGATAGGCGACGGGCAGGTGCAAAACAAGCAGGAGCTTGCGCTTTACCGCCATGCGCCCAAGTTCGCGCCCGCCGGGCAGAGCACGCAGATGATAGTGGGCGCGAGTCCGGAGAGCGATTTTCAGATACTCAAGCTCACGGAAGGGCTTTACGATAAATATTCGCTGAAACGGGTGTTTTTCTCGGCGTATGTGCCGGTGGTGGAAAGCACGCTTTTGCCCTCCACCCAAACCAAGCCGCCGCTCTTGCGCGAGCACAGGCTTTATCAGGCGGATTGGCTTTTGCGCTTTTATGATTTCCGCGCGGACGAGATACTCGATGAAAGCAATCAAAATTTCGACCCGTTTCTCGACCCCAAGTGCAACTGGGCGATACACAATCTTGATAAATTCCCCGTGGATATAAACAGATGCCCTTATGAAACTCTGCTTCGCGTGCCGGGGATAGGCGTTACGAGCGCCAAGCGGATACTCGTGGCGCGCAAGCACTCGGCTTTGGATTTATCCGATTTAAAGCGCATAGGCGTTGTGCTAAAACGCGCGCAATACTTTATTTTGTGCAAGGGCTTCACGCGCGGCGCAAGCGCCACGCGCGAGGGGACGGCGCGCGCGCTCATAGACCCGAAGGCGTTCGCCTTCGGCGCGGAGCAGCTAAGCCTATTCGATATGCCCGCCATGAACGCCGCCATAAGCGATTGCGTCAGGCTTTTGGACAAACCCGAAACAAGCGGCTCAGCCAAGCTATTACTTGCGAAAGAGGCTTCCAAATGTATAGCGGCGTCGATGTGATATATGTTTACGACGGCAGCTACGAGGGCTTCCTCTGCTGCGTATATGAAAGCGTCTATGAGCGCGAAATGCCCATGGATATTTGCGCGGCGGACGAATTGCAGCCCACGCTTTTTCGGCTGCGCGAAATTGAGCATAATGAAATAAAGGCGCGCAAGGTGATTGCGTCCATACCCAAAAAAATCGGCCCGGACGCCGCCTCGCTCGCGTGGAACACGTTTCTCTCGTGCGCGCCGCACCGCGAGCTCACGATATTGAATTTTCTGCTTTTTGGTTATAAGATGGGTAAAAGCGCGCCGTCGATGATAGCGCACCCGGTGGTCGCGCCGCTCTACGCCGCGCAAAAGAGCCTTTTGGGCGAGGCGCATCTTTTAAAGGGCTTTGCCAGGTTCACTCAGGCGGACGGCGTGCTCGTATGCACAATAAAGCCCAAAAATTTTGTGCTGCCATATCTAAGGTCGCACTTTTGCAGCCGTTTTCGCAACGACGATTTTCTTATTTTCGACCGCACTCACAGCGCGGCGCTCATATATCAGCGCGGGCGGAGCGAGATAGTATCCATCGAGGATTTCACGCCCCCCGCCGCCGACGAAGCGGAGCTTGGCTACCGCGCGCTGTGGAAGCAATTTTATAATACCATCGCCATCGAGGCGCGCGAGAACCCGCGCTGCCGCGTGACGCACTGCCCCAAGCGGTATTGGAGCGAAATGCTCGAGCTCGAGGGCGAGCAGAATAAAACGCAAAACGCGCTCCCGCCGAGCGCAAGCAGGGAAAATGTTTTGGATATGCTCTCAAGGAACGCCGCGCCGCAAAGCGTGATGATAGCAGCGGGCGCAAGGCGTGAGGAAATAACGCAGGCGTAGGGGAGGCAAGCCCATATCGGCTCGTGTCCGCGCGGCGGCGGGCTGTGGGCAGATAGCCCTA
>CAZZNN010000010.1:0-12211 GCA_964655605.1 uncultured Oscillospiraceae bacterium | reverse complement strand
GCGGCGGCGGGCTGTGGGCAGATAGCCCTAGAGGGTCGGCGCGTGCAGATTTGGCGCGTCCCCGCAGGGCGGGTTCCCTGAACCCGCCGCGGTCTTTTGCACGGCGCATGCACGGCGCAACTTCCCTGCTCGGCGCGGCCTCCGGCTCGCGCCGTGCGTTGCTTATTCCCCCACCACTCTCCACGCGCTTATGAGCGCGTCAAGCGGCACGCGGGCGTTGGCGGGGCTAGTTGAGGGCAGAGGGATTATTTCCCGCCCGGTTTTTGGATATACAAGGCGCATATAAAGCTTATACGCCGTCTGCCCGTTGGCGTATATCCTCTGTATATTCGCGCCGTTTAAAATAATTTCAATATCGTTCGCCACAGGTCGCTTTATATCCGCGTCCATGGAGCCCACTATATCGCATTTGCCCACCACGTCCCAAAGCGCAACACGATGCTTTAGCAAGAACTCGCGCTTTTCATCATTTGTCTGCGGCACAGCGTCGCCAAATACTCGCGCGAGCGCGCGCCAGAAGCGATTTTGCTTATGTCCGTAATAAAAGCCCGTCTCGCTCGATTTTACGGAAGGAAACGTGCCAAGCACCAATACGCGCGAGCTTTCATCATAAACGGGCGCTATTTCATGCAGCATTCTCAGCCTCCGCCGTCATTTTTGACGCGCGCTTAACCCGGCTTATGCAGAATAAAAGCACCATGGCGGTTGAAATGCACCAGCCCACCGGCCACGCTATCCATATCCCTATATGCCCCCACAGGCCGGAAAACACGAATGCCAGCGCCACGCGCAGCAAAAGATCCGTGAATGTGCCTATCATAAACGGCGCCATATCGGCAAGGCCGCGCAGCATGCCGTCGGAAACTATTTTCGCGCTCACCACAAAGAAGAACGGCGATATTATCGAAAGCTGCTCAACGCCTATGTTAAGCGCGTTCGATGCGCTTGAGCGCATGAAAAGCCCCACTAGCGGCTGAGCGAATATGAGATACAGCGCCGTGAATATGGCGGCGGCGGCGAGCGTTATCACCATTCCCGCGCGATAGCCCTTGCTTATGCGGCCATACTCCCCCGCGCCCCTGTTTTGCGCCACAAAGTTTGACATGCCGTTGCCTATTGTAACAAATGATGTGACCGCGAAGTTATTCAGCTTTATCGCCGCCGAATAGCCCGCTATCACCGCCGTGCCAAATGAATTTACCGCGCTTTGGATAAAAATATTGCCTATTGAAACGCAGCCCTGCTGGAGCATGCTCGGCACGGCGATTTTGGTCATTTTTTTGAGTATAGGCAGCGAAAAGCGCGCGGGGCGGCTTTCACCGTCGTGCGGCATGCCTTTAAGGCGGCGCAGCATAAGCGCGTTTGACACGGCGCAGCTTATCCCCTGGCAGATAAACGTCGCCCAGGCGACGCCCGCAACGCCCATGTTAAGCTCTGTCACAAAGAAAATATCCGCGCCTATATTCGCCAGCGAAGACGCCGCAAGCAGATAAAACGGCGTTTTTGAATCGCCCAGCGCCGCGAAAACGCCCGTGCAGATATTGTAATACAGCACAAATGGCAGTCCCGCCGTGTAGATAACAAGATATATGCGGCTATCAAAAATAAGCTCCGGCGGAGTGTTAATCACATTGAGCAGCCAGTCCACGCCGAATATGCCAAGCGCCATCATCGCCGCACACACGGCGGCGCTCACGATATAGGCCGTGGATATGCCCGTTTTCATGGTTCTATAGTCCTTCGCGCCAAAAAATTCCGAAGCCACAATGCTCGCGCCCATATTAAGGCCAAAGCCCACCGCTATATAGATAAGCGTTATTTCATAAGCGTTGCCGACGGCCGCAAGGGCGTTCGCGTCGATAAATTTTCCCGCGACAAAGCTATCGGCAATGCTGTAAAGCTGCTGAAAAATAACGCTGCCAAAGAGCGGCGCGCAATAGCGCAAAAGCACGCCCATGGGCCTTCCGCAAGTCAAATCCCTGTTCATAGAGGTACCTCTTGAAATATTATGGCTTATTATATCACAAAAACGAGGCCGCCCAAAGAGCGGCCTCGTTTTTTGACTGTCATAAAAAACCTAGGTGTTCGGGGACCGAGTCCCCGGAGGTTTCTATCCGGCTTTGGCGGCGCGCACGCCGAAACGGATTAGGCCCGATAGCAGCGCGCACGTTGCTATTGCGGCCGCTTCCTTTCGGTTTTTGCCGGCCGCGAGCTTTAAGCTCGCAGGCAAACGCCGGCAGCATCAAAAAAGTGTAAACCTGCACTTTTTTGAACTAATTACCTAGCCAATAGTGGTGGGGCCTGTAGCGGGCTGGGTGACGGGGTTTGTGTCAATGGCGCGGGTGAATACAATCTTTGTAACCGTCACATCGCCCCAACCGTCCGTCTCATAGGTGATCTCAGCTATATCGCCAACATAGCCGTCGCCAACTATGGTGGGAGAATAGAAGTAGAAGTCGTAGCTATAGCCGCTCGCGGTGGTGATGGCTATATAGCTGCCGGTAAGCTGCTCTATAAAGCCCTTCACAACGGAGGTCTGGATATAAGGAGTTGGGTCTGGATACTTGGCGGCAAAAACTATCTTTGTTACGTTCCTTTCGCCGGTCGAGGAAAGCTCCTTATAGGTTATGGTGGCTCTGTCGCCCACGGAGCCGTAGGAATCGCCGGATATTCTGGCACTGCCTATAAGGAAGGCATAGTATGTGCCGTAATCGGAGATTATCTCTATGGCGTTGCCCGCGTGCATTGTGACGGTGCCGCTCACGGTGTATTCGGTGAGATATGGCGCGGTGGTGGGCTTGTAAACAGCGCGGAATATCACCTTTGTTACTATGACGTTGCTGCCGGACACCTTATAGGTAACGGCTGCGTAATCGCCTATGTTGCCATTGGAATCGCCCGTTATTATAGCGCCCGCCGTGCTGAAGGCATAGCCAACATTATAATCCGTGACCATTTCAAGGCTTGAGCCATTGTGCCTTGTTACCGTGCCAACTACCGTTGTAAGCGTCTCGGGAGCGGTGGTGGGCTTAGGCGCGGGGGTGGGCGTGGGCTTTGCGGGCGTCGGGTCCGCGGGAGCGTACACGTCTATCTTCTTTGCAAGCGGCGAATCCGATGCATAGCCATCGTAGGTGACCTTTACGGAGGTGCCCTTTGCAAGCTTATAGCTGCCGCTTATCTTGGTGCTGGAGCTCTTTTTAAATGTGTAGTCGTGCCCGTTCTCGGCATGCATTGTGAAGGAGCCGGATTTAAGCTTTGTCACAACGCCGTTGAGGGTCTTATTTTTGAGCGCATCCTCTATCTCGCGGGTATTGGCCTTGGTGGTGTTCACCTCGCTGGCCTTTGGCGAGCTTACAACGTCGCCCGTATAGGTGATGGTGACCTCGTTGCCAACCTTGGCCTCGGTGGCCTTGCCCGTGTACTTGGTGGCGGAGTCGATGGCGAAGCCATAAACGTTGCCGGACTTGGTCTTGATAAAGAGATTTGATTTATCAAACTCGGTCACATAACCGCTCATGGTCAGCGCGGCGGCTTCCGCCTTATAGGTGACGGTGATGGTCAAGGCTTCGGGATTTTCAAGCACGCTGCCCGAATACGATATCCTCACCTTGTCGCCGGCGGTAGCTTCGGTCTTATCGATATAGGTCATGGTGAAGGTGAAGGTGTTGCCATTCTCCATATTGATGATTATGCTGTTGTCCTGCACGCTCACAACCGTGCCGTCAACTGTGCCGCTCTCAACAGCGGGGATAACCTCCTGAGGCGCATCGAGCGCCGCAAGGTCTATTACGTTGCCCTCATAGTCCGCTGTGATGGGCAATAGAAGGTCTATTACCTGACCGACCTTAAAGCCCTCGCAGAAGCCGGTGGTGGTGTAGAGGGAATACTGGCAGTGGGTTGGCGCGTAATACCACTTGGCGAGCGCCACTGTGGATTCGTAGTTAAGCGCGTCGAAGAAAAGCGTGTAATCGGCGCCATCTTCCGTGGTGGTGGTGGTTGAATCCACCATGGTCGATTTGTTGAAATCAACGAAAACGCCGGAAATATCCTCGCGGACGTTTTCATCGCAGAACGCCGCGCGATAAACGTATTCGCAGTCGTCATAGATGAATTGTATCTCCGCTATGGGCGGCACCGCCGTGGATATTGACTGATACACAACGTCGGTCGCGCCCTCGGGCACATCAGCTATAACGGTGCCCGGCATAGCTTCGCAAAGCGCCTGATAGGATTCGTATTGAACGATGGGGTTTGCAAGCCCTACCGCTTCCGCAGGGTCCGCCGCCTCGGTGGGGGTGGTCGCGTCGATAACCTCCGGCGTGCCCTCAGACGTAGTCGTGTCAACAGTGGCAATGGGCGCCATGCCCGCACAGCCGCACATTATCGCGGCGAGTACAACTGCCATAACACTGATGAGTAGCTTTTTCATATTTTGCTCCTTTCGGGAAACAAGGGATTTAAGCTTATGTGGAAATATGTATATATTTCCATTTGTATTGCATATCATACCATGTTTTTGTATGCAAAACAATCATAATCTTGCTAATTTCGCCCTCGTTTCACTTTTTATTCAAGTTGTTGACCTAAATATAAGGCTTACGTCGTAACAAAAGCGTAAGGTGCATAGATGTGTTGCGGCTCGCGCGCTAAGCCATGCGGTTTTTTCGATACTGCGGCGCATAGTTTTAGGGCGGCCCCATGCGAATGAGGCCGCCCGCCGTTTATAGCTGCCCGTCCATCAGCTTCTGTTTTCTGTTCAATATAATGAAATATCCTACGCACAGGAATATTTGCACCAATGTGGACGCGGGCGTGGCGAGGCCGATTTTGAAAAGCGTTACCGGCGCTATGCCGCTCATTATATATGATACCGGTATGCGCACGAGGAACGCGCCCACTATGCCCTGCGCCATAACGAACGTGGTTCTGCCGCAGCCATTGAAATAGCCCGAGAAGCAGAACATGAACGATGTGAATATCGTGTCTATTGCATAGGCTTTTAGATAATCCGCGCCGGAAAGCGCAACGGCGGCGTCGTTTGTGAATATGCCAGTCAAAAGCTCGCCGTGGAAGAATGAGAAATAGCCCATGAAAACACCCACCGCGAGCGATGCGCATATTCCGCACCAGAGCGCCTTTTTCGCCCTGTCCACCCTGCGCGCGCCGATATTTTGCGCGACAAACGCGCTCATGGACTGCGAAAACGCGCTCGGCACCAGCATAACAAAGCCGCATACGCGCTCCGCCACGCCAAGGCCCGCCGACTCTATGAGCCCTATATTATTCACTATCGTCGTTATAACCAGGAACGACGCGCTCACAAGCAGATCCTGCATCGCTATCGGCGCGCCAAGCTTGAATATGCCGCCTATAAGCTTTTTATCGAAGCGTATATTCGCACGGGTGAGCTTGAAGGGCATGCCCTGCTTTTTAATTATTATGAGCGAAAGCGCCACGCTCACGCCCTGCGCAAACACGGTGGCTATGGCCGCGCCCGCCGCGCCCATTTTAAACACCGCCACCATGAGAAGATCGCCAAATATATTCACCACGCACGCAATAGCCACCGTTATGAGCGGCAGCCTTGAATTGCCTATGCCGCGAAACACGCTGCCAATAAGGTTATAGGCCACTATGAACACCATGCCCGCAGCGCATATCCTCACATATTCAACCGTGCCCTCAAACGCTTCCTCAGGCGCCTTTAAAAGCCTTGCGAGCGGCTCCGCCAGCGGCTGCACGCCTATGGCGAACAAAAGCCCTATCACTGCAAAGAGCGCCACGCTGGTGCCCGCGACGGCGTCCGCCTTTTCCTTGTTTCCCTCGCCTATGCTCTGCCCTATCATAACGGTGGTGCCCATTGCTATGCCCACTATCACAAACGTTATCGTGGCCATGAGCTGGCTGCCCGTTGAAACCGCGCTCACGCCCGCCGCGTCCGCAAACTGGCCAACTATGAGCGTATCCACCGCGCCGTACATGGACTGTAAAAAAAGCGCCGCAAGCACCGGCAGCGCAAAGCGCATGAGCGGCGCGAAAATTTTTCCTTCGGTGAAGGTGCTGATTTGTTTATTCATATTTACAACCATAGCTTTCGTTTTTTGCCGGCCGCGAGCTTTAGCTCGCAGGCAAAAGGCTGCAACCGCAAAAAAAGTGCAAGCCTGCACTTTTTTTGAGAGCCAAAGCTGAGTTGCAGCTCAGCTTTGTACGCCGGTCAAGGCCGGTCTATGCGCAACATTGGGTATTTTATCACACTTGCTTCGCTCTTGACAATAGCTCCGCTATTGTTCTATAAAGCACCGTTGGCTCTATGGGCTTTGAAAGATGCGCGTCCATGCCCGCTTCGAGGGACTTTTTCTCGTCCTCCTCAAAGGCGTTTGCGGTCATTGCGATTATTGGCACGCTTTTCGCGTCCGAGCGGTGCGTAAGCCGTATCGCGCGGGCGGCGGTGAGCCCGTCCATTATGGGCATGTATATATCCATCAATATTGCGTCGTAATAGCCCGCGGGCGCCGAGGCGAACATATCAAGCCCCTGCTTGCCGTCCGTAGCGCATTCCACAACGCACTCGCGCCGCTCGAGCAGGCGCTTTGCAATTTCAAGATTGAGCGGGTGATCCTCAATCAAAAGAATGCGTTTGTCGCGAAGCCGCATTTCACCGGGGCTTATGCCGGAAATGCGGTGCTCGTCGCCATGCTGATAGGCTCTTTCAACCGTGAGCGTAACGCATACGCTCGTGCCCTCGTTAAGCTCGCTTGACGCTTCTACAGTGCCGCCCATCAGCTCAACAAGGCTCTTTACTATGCTCATGCCAAGTCCGGCGCCCTCATTTTCGCTCGCGAGGCTATTGGTCTCCTTTGCAAACGGGTCAAAGAGCCTTGGCAGAAATTCCTCGCTCATGCCTATGCCGTCGTCCGCTACGGTGATTTTTAGCGTGACGGTTTTTTCATCGAGCCTGGGATATTCTATAGTGGCCGTGATATGGCCGCCCGTGCGCGTAAAGCGTATGGCGTTTGCGAGTATATTTGAAAACACCTGCTGCACGCGCAGCTTATCGACCCTTAAAAGCATTGAAGCCCGTTCCTCAGGCAACAGCGTGAAGGTGATATTCTTTTCTTTTATCATGGGCTTAAACGGGTCGAGCACGCTAAATATAAGCTCATCGCCCTCAACCGTTTCACAATAGAGCGCCGCGCGGCTGTTATCAAACTCGTTTATGTCGAGAGCATAGTTTATAAGATCGAGCATATACCTGCTCGCATCGTCCATCTTTACAAGATTGCTCCTTAGCTCGTCGCTCATTTCCTCGTCTATTGAAAGGTCAATAAGCCCTATTATGCCCGCGAGGGGCGTGCGCATATCGTGGCTCATGTGCGCGAGGAAATCCTGCTTTTCGGCATTTGCCTCCTTTACCTCGCTCAGCGCCGACGAGGCGAGCGTTTCAAGCTTGCGATTCGCCTGACTTAAAAGCTTTTGATTGTTGAAAACGCGCATAGCGTCCGTGAACTCAACGGCGGAGCAATATGCGCTGAGCACAGTTATTATGAGCATTTGCCGCACCGTGACGGACGCGTGCTCGGGAGATACGCACAGCGCTAGGTTCGCCGCCAGGTACACCGCCGCGATAAGCGTGAACTCTATTCCGCTAAACGCCGGAACTATGCCTAAAGCCAGCATATAGAGCACGAAATTAGTGGTGAGCTGGCGCTCTAAAAAATCGCCGTAGCAATAGAATAGCGAGCCGCCCATCAGCATTACCCACGCGGCTATTACTATGGCCTTGCGAAATGAATAAGTATTCGCTTTATCCTCTTTAAAAAGAATTAGCAACGCGCTGAAAACAACGCAGCTTACTATCAAAAACCATGCGCCGAAATTATAATACGCCGCGCTTGATGGCAGATGCGAATGCGTTGCCGCTTGGGAAAGCAGATTTACTATCTGTATTGCGAACACTATGGCGAGCGCGCCCTGCGTGCGGCCTATATTGGTGTTCGCGGCGATACGGTCGAACTCGCGGCGCACAGCGCCCTCATACTTGAACGAGCCGATATAGAAATTTTTGAAACGCTCCCATAACTGCTTCATAGTTACCCTCCGAAAATGAGCACAATAGCCGATAAGACATAATTATACGAATATTTTAACACGGTTTGTGCGCCATTGCACCATAATTATTCAAATGGCGAGCTAAAAAATATTTCGCAGCCAAAAAGCTGTGAGCCTTGAAAAGGCAAGAGGCGCCGAGCACCGCTCGCCGCCTCTTGCTTTGCTTTTCTTAATTCCAAACCAGCTGCAGCCTGCCGTCATTGGCGGGCGCTATTTCCCCAAGCGCTTGCAGCCTTGCCTTCATAAGCTCCTCAAATGTGCCCTCATACAATTCCACGACCTCGGTGATATATTCCTCCTTCACCGTGCCCTCCCACGCGGCCACGGAATAGAGCTTATCCGCTTCAATGGCCGAGCCGTCCGCAAGCGTTATTGAAATATATTTGCCGCCCATATCGTTCCACGGGGCCATCTTGCCTTTAAGGCCGGAGAAGGCGTATGCGCAGTTTACCTTTTCCTCGTTGCTCACGGGGTCGTTGAGCGCGAGCATGAGCTGCGCGCCCGTCATGGAAAGCTTTGCAAGCTTAGTATCGTTTCCAAGCGAACGCGGCTTTAGCACGACGACGTTATTCGTGTCAATATCGCCGGCAAATATGCGCATAAGATTGCCCCTGTACGCCTGATGATCTATCATAAGACCTATATCCGCGCCCGCGATCTCTTTATATGTATCGGCCAAAAACTGCGAGGTTTGCAGTATCGTAAAATCCTGCGCGGCGGTGGCGAGCACCTCCGGCTTTTGCTCGTCGCTAAAGGGAATATACGGTTTTTCGTCCACTGCGGCTATGCACTCCTGAGCCGTTTTTTCGCCCTTTATCATTGAAAGCGAATGGCCGTGGAGCCCGAAATTGGCGCTGCCAAGCGGGCTTTTAAAATCCGCCAGCTCAAACATGTGCCCATTCTCTATCGCCTCTCTAAGCGATGCGAGCGTGCCGCCATCGTCCACGGGCACGTCCTTTGTATTGCTCACCATAAGGCTGTCCGCTATATATGCCTGCTGCCCCTCCGGCGAGCTTAAAAACGCGAGGAAGCGGTCCACAGCCTCCTGCTCCTTTTCGCCGCGTTCCTTTTTAGGTACGCCCGTAAGGCAGCTGAAGAAATCCGTAAGATAGCCCAGCTCGCCCGTGGTGGTGGGGAATGGCATATAGTCGAACTCATATTCGCCATCGTAATTGGCAACGGCGTAATTTATCATCGCTATCTTGCCGGACGCAAATTCCTCGCCGCGCGTAGTTGCGCTGTAGGAGAAAAATTCCTCGTTTAAAAGGTCGTTATCGATGAGCTTTTGTATCACGTCATAATAAGGCTCCATGTGGCCTGTGAACGTGGCTTTGCCTTCCGTAAACTGATTGTACCATGTACGGTTATCTACGCCCCCGAACACTTCTTCATAAACGAACGCCTCCGTTACCTTTAAAAATTCGTTTGTATATTTGGCGTTCGGGTTCCACGGCACTACCTCGCCATTGGTGTCCTCGCGTATCTGCACGCAAAGCGCCACAAATTCATCGAAGGTTTTGGGCACAGTCCAGCCATATTGCTCAAAGAGAGTTTTATTATAGATCATGCTGTCTATCTTTGATGGGCCGGGCAGCCAATATATATTAGCGTCGACCGACTCGCACTCGAGCGCTTCGCTCTCATAAGCGGTGATCACCGGATTATTTGAAAGGTTTTCAAAATACTCAAGCGTTGACGCATCGTCTACTATGCCTGTCGCCACAAACATCACGTCTGGAGCGTAACCGTTCGCCACCCATCTCACAGGCGGCCTGTCAAGCCCGTTGCCGCCGGTTATGTCGAGCACTATCACTTGAATATCGGGGTTGTTCTCCTCAAAAGCGCCGCACAGGCCGTCTAAAAAAATATTGCCGGAGCGCGACACCGTTATAACGGTTTTTTCCGGGTCCACCCTATCGTAAGTGAATATTTCATCGCTCGCGAGCCATGGGGCTTTCGCTTTCTGGTCGCAGCCCGACAAAAGCCCCAGCGCCATGCCAAGGCACATCAAAATAACGAGTGCTTTTTTCATTTTACTCCTCCAAGCTCAATACTCTGCTGGTTTCCGCAATAAGCTCATTCACCATGAGCGGCTTGCCCAAATGCCCATTCATGCCCGCGGCTCGCGATTTTTCCACGTCCTCCACGAACACGTTCGCCGTCATGGCGATAATAGGCGCCGTGCGCGCCCTCGGATGCGCCGAGCTTCTTATCCTAATGGTGGCCTCATAGCCATCCATTACAGGCATTTGAATATCCATATAAATTATGCTGTACCAATCCTTCTCCGAGTGGATAAAGCAATTCGCGCCCTCCTCGCCGTTTGACGCGACGTTCACCTCGAAGCCGAGCTTTTCAAGCAGCTTGCGCGCTATCGCCTGATTCACCGAATTATCCTCGCACAGCAGCGCGCGCCTGCCCGCGAAGCTTATTCCATGCTGCGCTATCATAGCTTCGGGCTTGGCGTCTATATCGCCGGCGAGCGGGAATGTAAGCTCCACTATAAATTCGCTGCCAACGCCCTTCTCGCTTTTGCAAATTATGCCTCCGCCCATAGCGGCGACATAGCTCTTGCATATCGAAAGACCGAGTCCGGTGCCTTCTACGCTGCTCACGCGCCTGTCGTCCGCGCGCGAGAACGGCTCGAACACGCGGGTAAGATTATCCTTTGATATGCCTATGCCGTTATCCTTTACCACAAAGCGGAACGAGGCCGTCTCCTGACGCATTGTTTCCGTCTGCTCGACCCTGAATTCTATCCTGCCGCCCCGGCCGGTGAATTTTACGGCGTTATTGAGCAGATTCATCAGCACCTGGGTAAGCTTTAGCTTGTCCCCAAGCACAGTATCGTCCGTTATGGAGGAGAATTGCGCCGTGAAACGCTGCATTTTCGCGCTGTAAAGCGGCTGGAGCATAATGCATATCTCGTTTAGCATGTGGCTGAGGCTAAACGGCTCAGACGCTATCACCTGCCGCCCGCTCTCTATCCTTGACATATCCAGAATATCGTTAATAAGATGCAGCAGATGATTGGAGGATTCGCGTATGGTATTGAGATATTCGCGCAGCTTCTCCTTATCGTCCACGCTCTCCATGGCAAAATCCGTCATATTAACTATGGCGTTCATGGGAGTGCGTATATCGTGAGACATATTGGATAGGAAGCGCGTCTTTGCCTCATTGGCCGCGTCCGCCAGTGTGAGCGCCGTCCTCACCGCCTCCTCGCGGTCGCGCGTGGAGGTAATATCCTGCGCTATGCCAACGAATTCGTCCTCATTGCCCTCCACCGGATATATATGCACAACATAATAGCTCGGCAGCAGCGCCTTTTGATTGCGCAGGAAACTGCTCATAAACTCGCCTTTGCCATCCCACACGGCTATTTCGCTATTAAGCTTTTCTATCGCCTCCGACGCGGAATCGCCCGCGCTGACGAATTTGTAGCCGCTCCCCTGCTTTTCAAAGCGCATATAGCTTTCGCCCATTATACGCTCAACATTTGAGGATATATAAAGCGGTTCAACAGATTGGGTGGAAAACAGCGCGAACGCCGTATTCGTGTTGGTCACGAGCAGGTTAAACAGCTTCTCGCGCGTATCCAAATCCTTATCGAAGCGTTTTTTGCGTATATTATAGATATACAGGAAGGCGCACATCGCCAGCACCGCGAAGCCCGCTATCACGATAGCGCTGAGCCTTGTGATATAATTTGAAAAGCTCTCCATCGTTTGGTTGACCACCATCTCCGGCACCGCGTAAAACAGGCGCATTTCCTCGCCGTGCGTCCTTATGGGGGTGGAGACTATATATCTGTTCCCTTCGTCCTCCAAGCTGATATGCACTATCGGCTCCTGCGATGTGAACACATGATTCATGCTGTGCTCAACGCCCTGAGCAAGGCACTCAAGCTCTTTATCCTCAAGAAGCGACGCGATATTGAATGTGTCCGAAGCGTCCGGATTGGTGAGCCTGCTTATAACAACTCCGTTTGCGCGCGTAAGATACAGGCACGCTCTGCCGTTAAAGGCCGAAATGCCCATATTATCCAAAAACGAGCTTATATCCTGCACTACTGATACGGCCGCTATGTTGGAGCCTTTAA
>CAZZNN010000009.1:0-25882 GCA_964655605.1 uncultured Oscillospiraceae bacterium | reverse complement strand
TCAACGAGCTGCGCTTCCATTATGGGCGCTTTTACGCGAAGCAGCGGCTCATAGGGGAATACCACCGTGCCCTCGGGCATGGCGTATATTTCGCCTGTGAAGTGGAGCTTTGACAAATAGCTCAAAAATTCTTCGTTAAAAAGATTGAGCGATCTTAAATAATCAATATCCTCCGGGGCGAAATGCAGGTTATTTATATAGTCGATAACCGCTTCCGTGCCCGCCATAATGGCATACGCGCTGTTGGCGCTGGTCTGCCTGAAGAAAAGGTCGAAAACGCCCTCGTTCTTCGCCATGCCGTATCTATAGTAGCCATACATCATCGTAAGCTGATATAGATCCGTCATCATTGTTAGATTGCGCATTTATTCTTCTCCCTGCTTATCGTCGCCGTCTTCGCTTTTAGCTTCGGCGGCGTCGCTGTCAAGAGTTTCGGCAAAGTCGTGCAGCTCGGCAAACTCGGCAAACTCATCTTCACCCTCCTGCTTTTCATCGGAATCCGCGTCCTCAGCTAAAGCAGCTTCATCATCGTCCGCCTTGCCGGCGTCCGAAATTTGATCGTTCTTGACGCCTTGGGCGTCCTCATCGCTTTGGGCGTCCTCATCGCTTTGGGCGTTCTCATCGCATTGGGCTTCATCTAGCTTAGAATCAGCTTGAGCACAGCGCTCAGGCTCGGCTTTTTCCTCATCGCACACCTCAAGCGGCGATGGCCACATAAGCTTGCCCTCTTTCTTTTCCTTCACGGTGCGCGCTATAAAGAACGCTAATATGGCGATAAAGGCCAATGCGCTTAGCAGCTGCGACACGCGAACGCCGCCCATGCCGGCCGCGTCCGGCTGAATAAGGTAAAGGCTGTCTCCCCTTAGGCCCTCGACCAAAGCGCGCTCGAAGCTATAGAGCAGGCCATAGAGCAGGAAGCAATCGCCATCGTGCTTGAATTTCTTGCGCAAAGCCCAAAGGACAATAAATATCAGCACGCACCAGAGCGATTCATAGAAAAACGTTGCAAGATGATAGGGATTGGCGCATAATTCGCCATTGAAATAATGTATGCTGTCTATGCGGACGGACATGGGGAACCACAAAAGCGCTTCGTCCGTTACGGGATTGCCAAAGGCTTCCTGATTGAAGAAATTACCCCAGCGGCCTATCGCCTGCGCGAGCACCAAGCCCGGAGCTATGCAGTCCACAAGGCGCAAAAACCTGATCTTTTTCTTTTTCGCATATATGAGCGCGCCTATAAGGCCGAAGATCACCGCGCCGTATATCGCAAGGCCGCCTTCCCAAATATAAAGTATGCTTATGGGATTTGAGATATAGTTTTCTATCTCGAAAAGCACGTAATAGAGCCTTGCGCCCACTATTCCAAACGGGATTATCACAAGGCAGAGGTCTATTATCGTATCCTGAGGCAGCTTCTTGCGCTTGCCCTCCTGCATGGCGAGCACGACGGCGATTATTATGCCCGCGGCCATGAGCACGCCATACCAATATATGTCGCGTCCGAACAAAGTGAACGCTACCCTATCTGGGTTCACAAACATTTTTAATTCCTCCAAAAAGAAATAATATAGTTCGCTATGTGATTATAGCGCAACTTGCAAAATAAGGCAAATATTAAGGTATCATCTCGTTTATTCCGGTAAGGTTCTCCGGCGCGACCTGCTCCTGACGATTGAAATAATATGTCAGCAGCTCCTCAACGCCCGGCGCGCTCGATTTGCCGCTAAGGCCATTGGGTATGCAAACGACTATCGCTATCTCAGGATTTTCCCTCGGCGCGTAGGTGACGAACCACGACGTATTCTCTATATCTATCGTGTTTGTGCCAACCTGCGCCGTGCCGGTCTTGCCGCTTATATAGCTGCCGTATTTATTGTAGAAATCAGCGCTGAAGGCGTCCGCCGCCGTGCCGCCGTCCTCCGGCGAAACCACGCCGCGCATGCCTTCCTTAACGGCCGCCCATATAGTTGGATCTATATCGATCTCCGAATAAACGCTCGGCTCAACCTGCTTTACTATATCGCCCTCCGGGCTCACGACCTTATCGACTATGTGCACATCATACACCGTGCCCTCGTTTGCTATAGCGCTCACATAGCGCGCTACTGCAACGGGCGTCACGAGCGACGTGCCCTGGCCAAAGCCAGAACGAATCGTAAGGGTGGGCTTCCACTGAATTTCGCTCAAGAGCGACATAAGCTCGCTGACCCATGGCTGCACTATGGTCGCGCCCTCGGGTATGCCTAATTCCTCGCTCATTATGCGGCGCATATCAGAGCCTTTATTTTCAAGCGAGCCGTCTTGCAGCTCCATTATTTTGAGCGCGCAGCGCTTGACGGCGTCATCGTCTATCTCCATAGTGCGGATGGTGAGATATTCTTTTAATTTTGCGCATATATGCCTGTACACGAGCCAAGGAAGGCTCGTTTTCTGCGCGTCGAGGTTCAATTCGCCCTTATCCGTGCGCTGAGTGTTATCAAAAAGCACGGCCTGCCCGCCGATTATCCCCACGGATTCATTTGTGAGCTCAATGCCGGTCTTGCTGGTGAGGCCGAATTTGCCCGACCATTCGTCTAAAAGATTTATGCCGAGGCGATTTGCCACCTCGCAGAAATAGTAGTTGCACGAATTGGTTATCGCCTTGACTATATCCTGCTGCTGATGCTTATCGGGATAATCCGTCCAGCATTTTGCGGGGTTTGACTTAATTTGATTGCCGTCCTCGTCAAGCACATAATATAGGCCCTTATCGTCCACAGTTTCGGTGAGGCCTATCTTGCCCTCGGCAATGCCCGCTATGCCCGTTACCATTTTAAATATCGAGCCCGGCGCGTAGCGCGACGAGGTGGCCTTATTTATCATCGGAAGCGAAACTGCGGCCTCATCGCTGTTGAAAAGCTCCTTATAGCGCTCGGTGGATATGCCCTCTATAAACCAGTTGGGGTCGAATGAGGGATATGACGCCATTGCGATTATCTGCCCCGTGTGCACGTCCATAACGACGGCCGCGCCGGACGAGGCTGTTTTTATCTTTGAGGTGTCGCCATCGGTCTTTTTTGCATAGCTGCCCTTTTCATCAAGCGCAATCTTCTCTTTTTGAGTTTCGGCTATTTTTGCTATCAGGTGCTCAAGCATGGCCTCCGCCGCCTGCTGATACTGAATATCCATGGTCAATATCACATCGTCGCCGTTGCTGGCCGGAGTTGAGGCTATGTCACGAATTATGCTGCCATTTTTATTGACCTCCACCTCGCGCGAGCCTTGATGCTCCTCCGTAGCGCCGGTGAGATACTGCTCCATTGTGGCTTCTATGCCGGAAACGCCCACATAATCGCTGCTAGCATAGCCCTGGCCTCCCTCGGACACGGGCTTCATCATTTCCTCAGTGGCGCTCTTGCTCATATAGCCCAAAATATGCGCCGCCGACATGCCGCGCGGATAAACTCGGGTGGTGCTCTGCGATACGCTAAGCCCAACGAGCTCGTCGCTATGGATCATTATTTCGGAAACCACCTCCAAGCCTACGTCATAAGCTATGGTGATAGGCTCGTAGGCGCGATAGTTATTAAGATTTACCTCCTGCCTTATGGAGATAATCTTTACGGCATCCTCAAAAGGCATTTCCTCCGGAATATACCAATATTTGCGAAGCGTGTTGTAGGCATACTCGGCCGTTGGCCAGAGCGACATATCCCATTTGGTTTGATCCTTATCCCCAATATTTGGGTCGTTGATCATAAAGCCCATGGCGTCGCAAAAATTTTTATAGCGCGAGCGTATGGAGGATTGGGACTGCACGCCCCAATCATAATAGGGCTTGCCGTCCTCGCCCATGCGGATATATGATGTGTCTATGGTTTTGCCGCCGCCCGCTTCGATTATTTGTATCGCTTTGATGAGGGATTCGGTGTAGACAGCGCTGTCGTAATCGGTGCGGTTATCGGCGTTGCGCAAAAATTCAACATTATAGCAGGTTTCGCTATAGGCAAGAACGACGCCGTTTCTATCGAGTATCCTGCCGCGCTCGCCCTTGACGGATATTGTGCGCGTGGTTCGCTTTTCAGCCTCCTCGGTCCACGTTTCGCCCTGCGCGAGCGTGAGCGAACCAAGCTGATATACGAGCGCGCCCATCAGTGCGAAAATAAACACTGCCACTATTATAAATCTTGCGTAATGCTTTTTCATTATGTGCGCGCCCCTTTCATAAATATTATCATGGCTTTCGCTTACGAAAGCTTTCTCAAATGAAAGACGAAGCCTTTCATATTTAGTCCATGCGCGGCTTGGCCTGCGGCGCCGTCTGTCTGCCCGCAGCCTTTACCTGCCTTAAAAGCATGGGTTTGAACACTATATGCACCAATACGCACGCTCCCGCCGTGAGCAGTGCCGAGGGCAGAGTGTATACGGTGAGCACCGTTACAAACACCACGTTCCCGCCCAAAAGCTTGAGCGCAACGCCATGTATCAGCCCTTTAACAACAGCGGCGCCAAACGCGACGGCGGCGGGGATAATAACGTTATCCGCATAGAATTTATTGTAAAATATGCCTGCGCTCACTCCGGCGAGCATATAGCAAATGCCGTTTAGCCCTATGAGCCTGCCAAACACAACATCCATAAATAGTCCAACTCCCACGCCTATGAAGCCCGCCCAGCGCTGGCCGCGCAGCACGCCTATGGACACTATCACAGCCATTAAAACATCGGGACAGATTCCGTTTATATTGAATTTTTGAAAGAATATGGTATCGAAATACAGCGCTATGAGCAGCGCTACAGGCACGAATATGCGTCTCATTCTTCCGCCCCCGCGTTAAGTGAATCGTCGGCCACTATCACCATTACTTCCTCAATGTGCGTAAAATCCACCGTTGGGACAATTATGGCGTTGACCTCCACGCTCGATTGCCCCTCCACCTGCTTTACCACCTCCGATACCTTGCCAACGGTTATGCCTTTTGGGTATACGCCGCCAAGTCCATTTGTAACTATGAGGTCGCCAGGCACAAGGTCCGAGCCGGAGGGCAGGAGATAAAGCTCCATAAACGCGCTCTTGGTGGGGTCGAGCGCGCCGCGAAGCATGGCGTTATCGCGCGTGCGCTCCACCATTACGCCCACATTGGCGCTCGAGTCGATAACGGCCGTCACCTTGCTCCATGTTGCGCCAACGTCCGTTATCCGGCCGACAAGGCCCGATGCGTTTACAACCGCCATATCCTTTTCTATGCCGCGGTTGCGGCCGGCATTTATTGTGAAGGTGCTAAACCATATACCTTGATTTTTGCCTATCGCAACGGCGGTAACATAGGTGTAATCGGGCGTTGCTTCCGTGTAGTCCAGAAGCGATTTGAGCCTTTTATTCACCTCCTGCTCCTTTTTAAGCTCATTTTCCACCTGTTCAAGCTGCGCAAGCCTTATTTGCAGCGCCTCGTTTTCCTTATCGGCGTCCGTGGTTTTAAACATGCGCTGAAAGAAATTGACTATCGCGTTTGAGGCGTTGGCCGCAAACGTTTGTATTGGCTGTATCACGCTTCCGGCGGCGCTCTCAACGAATGTGACCGAACGCTCGCCCGCGCTTATCGCCGCGAGCGCCACGAGCAGCACCACCGCAATGAGAGTGATTATGAAAGCCTTGTTTTTAAATAAACCCTTCATCTAACAGGGGGTATACTCCTTTACAAGCGCTATTGCACAGCGCTTCTTTACACATTATAAACGCGCGCCTTTTTCTTAGCAAGACGCGCGGTGAAAACGTCACATTATGTTTAAAGCTCTGAGGCTATGCCTGCTGGCACAGCTCCTCGCTTTGGGCGCTGTCATGCTCCAGCTGCATGAGCGCGCCGCGTATCACCGATTCAAAGGGGCTTTCATCGAGATACGCCTTTAATCTGGTCTCCTTGGCGATAAGCGCGTCAAGCCCCTTTAAAAGCGAGCTGCCGCCCGTTAAGGTTACGCCGCTTGTGATAAGGTCGCCCGCAAGCTCCGGCGGCGCGGCGGCGAGCACGCTTTTTACGGCTTCTATTACCTCTTGAAGCTTTGGCGCTATCGCGGCGGATATTTCAATGTTGTTTACGACTATGCTTTCTGGCAGGCCAGTTTTGATATTTCGCCCGCGCACCTGCATGCGCTCTGTTTTTATCGGCATGGCATGACCCAATGTGCGCTTTATATCCTCCGCTGTCCTATCGCCTATCATAACGCCGTATTCGCGGCCGATATATGCAGATATGGCGCTATTGAGGTGCGCGCCGCCCACGCGTATGGAGCAGCTGGCGGCAACTCCGCCAAGGGCCACTATCGCAATATCGCAGGTGCCGCCGCCTATATCCACTATCATCGAGCCCACTGCGTCGAAAACGGGCAGACCCGCGCCCATGGCGGCGGCGAGCGCCTCGTCTATGAGCGTTATCCTGCGCGCGCCCACGCTGCGCGCCGCGTCAACGAGCGCGCGCCTTTCAATGGTGGTGACGCACATGGGAAGGCAGAGCGCGAGGTCTATGCCCAAAGGGCTTACGCGCCTTGTGTTAAGCGCCGAGCAAACATAGCTCCTGAGCATTGCGCAGCAAAGCTCGCCATCTTGAATAACGCCCTCGCGCATGGGATATTTTACCTGTATGCCGCCTGGCGTGCGGCCGAGCATTTTTAACGCGTCCGCGCCTACGGCGAGCGGCTCGCCTCCTCCATCGTCAAGCAGCAGCGCCACGGCGCTTGGCCCGCGCTCGACAATGCCCTTATTTTTAAGCGCTACTATTGTGTTTGCCGTGCCCAAGTCTATCGCCATGCCCTGCATAAACAGTTTAAAATTCATATAACCTCCCAAACAAGTCTTAATGCTTGGGAGTATTTACATAAAAAGCGCCGCGTATACGCTTATAAGCATAGCTTTCGCTTGCGAAAGCTTCGTATTGCGGGGGGGTGAGTGTGGTTTTGCGTCAGCAAAACAAGACGCGGTCTTTCATATTCTAAAAACCTGCGGGGACCTCAGTCCCCGCAGGTTTTGATCTCTTTGGGCTTTTAAGTTGTTATGGAAACTATTTTTTCTGTCAGCAGCGCTATGAACTCCTTGTTCGTGGGCTTGCCGCGCGCTTCGCTCAGGGTATTGCCAAAGGCTGTGTTCTGCGCGTACATAGAGCCGCGCGACCATGCGACGTCTATTGCGTGGCGCATATCGCGTTCGAGATTTTTAACGTTAACGCCGAGCATTTCTGAAATATCCTTATAAACGCTCCTGGTTGCGATAACGCCGCCGGAATATTTTTCCACGCAGTACACTATGCAGCATTTGAGATATTTATAGCCCATAAGATGCGGCTGAACGCCGAGCATGAGCATATATTCGCCCACAGCAAGCTCCACGGCCTGCTTGTCCGTAACAAGTCTTGAGCGCGCCTTGGCGGGCTCGACATCGCTGCGAACGAATCTGTCAAGCTTCTCCACCACCATTTTTGGCAGTGCGGGCATGGCTATAAATCTTGCGCGCGGGAAGCTTTCCATCGCCATTATCATCGTGTCGCTATTCATTGCGCTCAGCACTACTACCAGCGTCTTATCAAGCATAAGCTCCCTATACAGCCTGCTTATAAAGCCTATAGCGTCAGAGCCGCCGATAAACGAGTCTACAATAAGAATATCCGGCAAAACATCTGAAACCCGCTTAAAGAGCATTTCAGAATCGGTAGCGCTTCCAAGAAGCTGATAGCTTATATTCTCCTTGAGCGCAGCCTCGAGCCTATCAAGATAGCCGCGGTTGGCGTGCGCGATAAATACTGTGTGAGTGGTCAGAGCGGTCATTATTATACTCCCAATCCAATATGATATTTATGTTAATATGCGCCGTACCGTTTGCAAGCTACAGCGGTTCACAATTATGATACTAGCACCACCGGCGCACAAATGTCATAGATTAGACAGAAATTGACAAAAATTCCCAAATAGGAACAAAGTGTGAGTTGAGAGCAACCGAAGTGATTTTTGACTAACGAATCCCTAGCTGTTCAAGCATCCATAATGCATATACGCAATAGCCCTTTAGCGGGTCATTGATAAAAACGTGCGTGACGGCGCCTATAAGCTTGCCATTCTGCATGAGCGGGCTTCCGCTCATGCCCTGGACTATGCCGCCCGTTTTGGCGATTAGCTCCGGGTCTGTGACCTTAATCACCATGCCCTTTGTGCGCGCGCCCGCTTCGCCCTGCGAATAAAGCCTTATTATCTCACAGTCATATTCCTTCACCCCCTCGTTGTCTATGCTTGTAAGCAGCTTTGCGGGGCCGAGCACGGCTTCATCGGGATAGGCGAGCTCCACTCCGCTTTTATATAAAGGATTTTCGTATTCATTATTCATGCTTCCAAATATGCCCACAGCGGTGTTTGAGGATATATCGCCAAATTTTTGGCTGTTTTTGGAGAAAGTTCCCCTTATCTCGCCCGGCGTGCCAGGCGTGCCTACTGAAATGCCAACTATCTCCGCTTTTACTATTTCGCCGTTTAGCACCGGCAGCACCGTGCCGGTGTCCTGATCGGTTATGGCGTGACCTAGCGCTCCGTAGCCCGTGCCGCCAAGCTCCATAAATGTGAGCGTGCCTATGCCTATCGTGCTGTCTCGCACCCACATACCGAGCCGAGCGGCGCCGTCGGTCATATCCCTTACCGGCTCAAACGCTACCGACTGGCTCTTACCGTCCCTTAACAGCTTCAGCTCCACCTTTTCGCCCTCAAGCATACACTTTGAGCTTATGCGCGCTATCTCCTCACCCGTATCCACATCAACGCCGTTCATTTCGATAATTATATCGCCGGGCAGCACGCCCGCGTCGGCGGCGGGCGAAACGAGCGCACCGTCATTTGCAACCTTGCCCATGCCAACCACAACCGCGCCGTCCGTATGCAGCGATATGCCCACCGCCTCGCCGCCCGGCATGAGATACACGGCCTCCCGCGAGAGCAGCGCAATATCGCGCAGCTTAACGCCGAAAAGCGTTACGCTCACGCGCGCGCGGCCAGGCAGCTCCGCGCTTTTTTCCACATCTTTAAGGGTTTGCGAAAGGAGCGCGTCAACCTCTACGCCCTCGTCCGCCGTTAACTCAAAGGGTGCTGTGATACTTTGAAAAAGCGATATGTCTCTTTCATTATCTATATATATTTCATCGGGCAGCTTTTTAAGCGCCGTGACCTGCGGAAGCAAGTTGAATGCTATTGTGAGCGCGCACGCCGCGCAGCCCACCAGCTTTATGCCTAACTTTATTTTCATTTTATCACCGGAAGTAAACCCATATATTAGGCGCTTTAGGTGATGCTTCGCCCTCGCGCCTTTTCTTAGAGTTGACGTGAGGCAAGCTAATTATGCCATAACAAAGCTAGTTTTATTTGGTATCGCGCTTTATTTTTTCCGCGCGCAGTATAAGCTCCAGTGAATGCTCGCGCCCGTGCTCCGAGCCGCTTCCGCCGTCCATCATATCGGCTATGCTCTTAACGCGCTCCTCGCGCTCAAGCGGCGCAACGCTTACGCTGGTGCTTTTGCCGTCGGTTTCTTTTTTTACCATAAAATGTATGTCCGCGAGCGCCGCTATCTGCGGAAGATGCGTTATGCAGATAACCTGCGCGCCGCTTGCTATTTCAAGCATTTTTTCGCCCACCGTAGCCGCGGCCGCGCCGCTTATGCCGGTGTCTATCTCATCGAATATCATTGTGCCAACGCAGTCGAGCTTGGCAAATATGGCCTTAAACGCCAGCATTATACGCGAGATCTCGCCGCCGGACGCCACCTTTGCAAGCGGCTTTAGCGGCTCGCCCGGATTTGCGCTGAGCATAAACTCCACCGTATCCGCGCCCATCTCGCGCACAGAGGAATAATCGTCGCACTCTATATTCACTTCTACCCTTGCGCGGGTAAGACCCAACTTTTTAAATTGCTCCGTAAGCTCTGTTACAAGGCGCTTTGCGGCCTTTTCACGCACGGAGGTGAGCTTTTTTGCCCTTTGCGCATAAAGCTTTTCGCACGCGAGAAGCTCTTTTTCAAGCTTTTCGCGCCTTGCTTCCATGCTTGTTATAGTATCCAAACGCGCTCTTGAATTATCCAAAAACTCATTCACGGCCTCTATTGTGCCGCCGTATTTGCGCTTTAGATGGCTTAAAAGCTCGAGGCGTTCCTCTATTTGATTGAGCCTTTGCGGGTCCGCCTGCACCTTTGCTTCATTATCGCGTATTGAAAATGCGCAGTCCTCAAGATTATAGTATATATCGAGCAAACGCTTTGCCGTTTCCTCATATTCATTATTATATTTTTCAATAGCCAAAAGCTGGCGCTGCGCCTCCTTAACGGCGCTTAATGCGCCTGAAAGCTCGTTATCATCGCCCGAAAGGCACACGTTCGCCTCGTTTAGCGCCAAGGCTATGGTTTCCGCGTTGGCAAGCAGCTTTTTTTCTGAATTGAGCGTTTCCTCCTCGCCCGAGGCTATGCCCGCGGCGGTTATCTCGTTTATTTGAAACGAGAGTATATCCAGCTCGCGCTCGCGCTCCGCTTCGGACATGAAGCCCTCATGCCGCATAGCGGCAAGCCTTGCGTGCTGCGCCGCTATTTGACGGACCTCGCTCTTTAGCGCGTCCGCTTCCTCGCCCGCGAAAGCATCGAGAAAATCAACGTGCGTTTCCGGGTCGAGCAGCGCTTGATGCTCGTGCTGCCCGTGAATATCCACAAGCGCGTCCGATATGCGCTTTTGCACCGCCAGCGGCACCACCGTGCCGTTTACGCGGCAAACGCTCTTGCCGGACGCGGAAACCTCGCGGCAGAGCATAAGCGAGCCGTCGGTTTGTGATTCTATTGAATTTTCCTCAAGTATGGCGTCTATCTTTTTATTTGAGATGTTCTCAAATGTGGCCTCGACCTTTGCCTTATCCTTGCCTGATTTTATGAGTTCGCGGCTGGCGCGCTCGCCGAGCGCCAGATTTACCGCGTCTATAATTATGGATTTGCCAGCGCCGGTCTCGCCGGTCATAACGTTGAAGCCGCTCGCGAATTCCATATTAAGTCTATCAATGAGAGCGACATTCTCAATGACGAGCTTTGAAAGCATTTTTTCCTACCAAAGCTTTCTCTTACGAAAGCATCCTTTCCGTCCAACCGCGGCTAAAAACCACAGCCGCCGCTGTTTTTGCCGGTTAGTTTATCGGCTTCATCATCGTTTGCAGACGCCTTATGAGCACCGGCACGGATTTAATATCCTTAACGGCGATGAATATGGTGTTATTGCCCGCTATAGTGCCCGCTACCTCCGGCAGCTTCATGGACTCTATCGCCTCGCACGCGGCGTTTGCGGAGCCGGTTATGGTTTTGATTATAACGAGGTTGCCCGAATGAGTGAGCGACACCACGGAATTGCTGAATATTTGGATATATCTTTCCTTCAGCCCCGCTTCGACCTTGTCGGCCGTTGCATACTTGTAGCCGCCGTTGCTCGACAGCACCTTTATGAGCCTAAGCTCCTTTATGTCGCGCGAAACGGTTGCCTGAGTGACCGATATGCCCTGTTCCTTTAGCTTTGATGCAAGTTCGTCCTGAGTTTCAACGTCGAACCGCTCGATAAGCTCCAATATCAGCGCGTGCCTTGTTGCCTTCATCATGTGGTACCCCCAAAGTTTATGTAAGTTTTCTTTTTACAAGCTCATACACATTTTGCCTGTCAAACCTGACGAAGCCAACATGCTTTTGCGACCTGACGACGCTTATCACGTCGTTCTCGGCCACGTCGCCAATATTTTCGCCGTCGAGCGCTATATAGCCGCTCGTTTTCATGGATAGCTCCATAACGGCGTCCGGCGGCGCTATTATAGGCCGCGCGGTGAGCGTATGCGGGCATATAGGCGTGAGTATCGCCACATCTAGCTCCGGCGCTACTATAGGGCCGCCCGCGGATATTGAATATCCCGTTGAGCCTGTGGGCGTGCTGACTATTACCCCATCACAGAACACGCTGCCCACGGCCATATTATCTATCTTCATTTCAATTTCGGCCACGCCCGAATACGAGTGCTTGTATAAAAGCACATCGTTTAAGCAGCTCACAGGCTCCGAGCCATTTACCGAGCACTCGAGCATCATTCGCCCGTCAATCAAAAAATCGCCCTCGGAAAGCCTTTTTAGCGCCTGCGTGAAGTTTTCAGGCTCTATTTCGCTCAAAAAGCCTATGCGGCCGGCGTTCACGCCGAGTATTGGCGCATCCAGCTCCAATGCGCACTTTGTTGCGCGCAGTATAGTGCCATCGCCGCCAAAAGCGATTATAGCGTCGGGGGCATTTTCTTTTATGCCGCACTTAACCCGCTCGTCCCATGAAAAGGCTTTGTAAAGCGCTAAATCAACGCAGCAGCTATAGCCCATTTCAAGCGCCGTATCTACCGACTCTCTTAGCATATTTACGGCCTGCAAATTCTGCGGGTATGTGAAAAAGCCGAAGCTTGTGTATCGCATGACATCCCTCATATTCTGTATAGATATTATATTCTAGTGTATATACATTTTCAAGCTTTTTCTTTCAAATTTCGTTGTAATCATACACTTTTGAAGTTCTCATGAGCTGCATATACGGTGCTATTTATGCTTTCATCTAAATTTTCATACATTTTGGGGTCAAGCTCCTTTTTGACCACAAGAAGGAACTCCATATTGCCCTTTGGCCCCGTTATGGGAGAATAATCCATATTTAAAATTGTAAAACCCGCCTCATGCACGGCCTCGGCGGCGCTCTTTAAAACGTCCTTATGGGTGCTTTCGCTGTGAACTACGCCGTTTTTGCCAACCTTTTCGCGTCCCGCCTCAAATTGGGGCTTCACGAGAAAAACGCCCATAGCGCCCATGCAAAGGCAACCATATATGGGCTTTAACATAAGCTTTATCGATATGAACGAAACGTCCATGGACGCAAAGCCTATCTCCTCGCCCTCGACAAACCAGTTTGGCTCCATAAAGCGTGCGTTGGTGCGTTCCATAACCACAACTCGCTCATCGTTTCTCAAACGCCAATCGAGCTGACCGTAGCCAACGTCTATGGAATACACCTTCCTTGCGCCGTGCTTTAGCATACAGTCGGTAAAACCGCCCGTAGACGCGCCTATATCGAGCGCGACGAGGTTTGAAACGTCTATATCATATTTTGTTATCGCCTTTTCGAGCTTGAGCCCGCCACGGCTTACGAAGCCTATTGGGTCCTCGCGCACGGTAAGCTCCGCGTCTGCGGCCACATTCTGCCCAGGCTTTTCTATGCGCACCTCGCCTATATACACAACCCCGTGCATAATTAGCGCGCGCGCCTTTTCACGGCTTTCGCACTTGCCTAAATCAAAAAGCCTCGCATCAGCTCTTACGCCCTTCATAGCAATTCCTCTATCAGCTTTCTTATGGATTTTTCGTCCATTTGACACATTGCGTCCTGCTCGGCGCGAGTGCCCTGCGAAACGGGCGTTGGGCGCACGCCAACGCGCACGACGCGCACGCTGCCGCTTAAAATGTCCGACAGCATGGAGCCGAAGCCGCCGTCCCTTATGCCGTCCTCAACGCTTATCACCACATTTGCCTTCGCCTTCAGCTCGGCTATGGCGCTTTTATCATAAGGGCGAATGAAGCGGGCGTTTATAAGCCCCACGTCATATCCCGCCGCCGCGCGCGCGGCCTGCTCCAGCACGCGGCCCGTCGCAACCACGGTGACGCTTTTCACGGGCTTTAGCTCCGCCCATTTGCCATATTCAACCTTTGCATCGTCCACGCCGCCCTCCTCAAGCGCGCCGCGCCCATATCTTATGGCGCAGGGGGCGCTCAGCGTCATGGCAATATCGAGCATTTCGCGAAGCTCGCGCTTTGTTGACGGCGACATTATGCTCATGCCGGGCAATGTGAGAAGATACGCAATATCATAAACGCCCTGATGCGTTTCGCCGTCGTCGCCCACGAGCCCGGCGCGGTCAACGCCGAAAACCACGGGCAGATTTTGCAGGCACACATCATGCAAAAGCTGATCGTAGGCGCGCTGCAAAAACGTTGAATATATTGCCGCCACGGGACGCATGCCGCCCGCGGCGAGTCCCGCCGCCATGGTGACGGCGTGCTGCTCGGCTATGCCCACATCAAAGAAACGCTCTGGAAAGCGATTTTCAAACATTTCAAGCGCCGTGCCCGACGGCATTGCAGCCGTTATCGCCATTATGCGTGAATCGCGCTCCGCAAGGCGCACAAGCTCCTTTGAGAACACCTCTGAATTGGTCTCCTTGGGCGCGGAAAAGCTCAAGCCGTTTTGCACGTTGAACTTGCCTATGCCGTGGAAGCGCTCAGGGTCGCGCTCGGCAAACTCATAGCCCTTGCCCTTTACCGTAAGCACATGCACAACCACGGGACGCTTTAGCTGCTTTGCCTGATGCAGCGTTTTTTCCATGAGCTTTATATCGTAACCGTCCACTGGGCCAAGATAGGTGAAGCCCATCTCCTCAAAGAGAACATTTGGAATGAGCAGATATTTCAGCCTGTTTTTAAGGCGCAGCACGCGATTTGAAAGGCGCGTGCCCACCTTTGGTATTTTTTCGAGCATAGCGGCGACGCCGCCCTTGAATCTATTATAGCCCGCGCTTGAGCGCATTGTGTTCAGATGCTTGTTAAGCGCGCCCACATTGCGCGATATTGACATATTATTATCGTTTAAAATAACTATGAGCGGAAGCTTTGAAAGCCCCGCGTCGTTTAGCGCCTCAAAAGCCATGCCGCCGGTGAGCGCGCCGTCGCCCACGAGCGCGACCACGAACGAATCGTCGCCCCGCGCCACCATTGCGCGCTGAAGCCCCATCGCCGCCGAAATCGAAGTCGAGGCGTGACCTGTGGCAAAAATATCGTGCTCGCTCTCCGACGGCTTTGGAAAGCCGGATATGCCGTCCGCGCGGCGAAGCCTATCAAAGCTTTCGGCGCGGCCGGTTAATATTTTATGTACATACGATTGGTGACCAACATCGAATATAAGCTTGTCCCCAGGACTTGCAAAAACCCTGTGCATGGCCATTGTGAGCTCCACAACGCCGAGGTTCGACGCTAAATGCCCTCCGCAGTCCGAAACGCTTTTCACAAGGAACGCGCGAATTTCGGCCGCAAGCTCGCTTAGCTGCGCCTCGTCCATGCGTTTATAATCCTCGATAGATTTTATCGAGGCTATGAGGGGAAAATTTTCAAGCATCAAGCGCCTTTCTAGTTCGCGCGGCACTGCGTCTTTTTAGTTAGCTCAACGAGAGGCTCGGCGCCTTCGCCAAAGCACCCAAGCGCATCGAGCGCCGCTTGAGCGGTTTTTGCGGCGAGCGCCCTTGCGCCGTCAAGGCCGAGCAGCGCCACATAAGTGAGCTTGCTGCTCTTTTCATCCTTGCCCAAGGTTTTGCCAACCTTGGCCTCATCGCCGGCAACGTCGAGTATATCGTCTGTTATCTGGAAAAGCAAGCCGTAAAACTCGGAAAAGGCTTTAACTTTTTGATATTTGTCCTCATTTGTCCCTGCCTGCCTTGCCTGCGCGGGCTTCGCGCCCGCTAGCCGCGCTCCGGCGAGCGCCGCCGCGCTTATGAGCGAGCCGGTTTTATGCTTATCTATATATTCAATTATAAATTCATCGGGCGACGGATTTTTTTCGTTATCCATATCCGCCATCTGTCCCTCGACCATGCCAAAAACGCCTGCGCCGCGCGCTATCTCGCGCATGGCGGCTATCACGTTATCGTCCGCGCGTGAGGCGAGGAGCATTGTTTCAAACGCGTAGGAGAGCAGGCCGTCGCCCGCGAGCACAGCCGTCGCCTCGCCAAAAAACTTATGGCTGGAGGGCTTGCCGCGGCGCATATCGTCGTTATCCATGCAGGGAAGATCGTCATGAATGAGAGAATAGGTGTGTATCATCTCAATGGCGCAGGCAAAATCCAGGGCGGCTTCATCAATAGCGCCGCCGAGCATTTCAAGCGTTGAGAGCAATATGCAGGGTCTTAGCCTTTTGCCGCCCGCGAACACGCTATACATCATCGCCTCGCCCAAGCCCGCCGGGGCGCGCTTTAAAAGCTCGAAGAGCCTATCGTTTATCTTGTCTACATAGCTGTCAATCTTCATTTTTATGACCATAGCTTTCGTTTACGAAAGCATCCTTTTCAAACTTTTCTTCCTTTGCAATAAGTTCTATGCGGGCTTCATACCCATCTAGTATTTTCAGGCACTCCTTTGAGAGCGCTTCGCCGCGCTCATAGAGCGTGACGAGCTGTTCAAGCGGAAGATTGCCATTTGAGAGCTTTTCAACTATTTGGCTAAGCTCCTCGTATGTCTTTTCGTAGTTTGCTGCCTTTGCGGTTTTTTTTGTTTCGCTCATTTGGGCTCCTTTACGGTGATTTCATCTATTATCGCCTTGGCGCTGCCATCGCTAAGCACAAGCATTGCTTTTTCGCCTTTTTTCAGCATTTTAACGCTCGTGGCGACATTGCCCGTTTCATGCATTACCATGGCAAACCCGCGATCGAGCACATTTTGGGGCGAAAGCGCGTTAAGCGCGGCGAGGAGCCTATCCTGCTCTGAATATGCCGCCGCGGTGGCGCTTTGCACGGCCTCCAAAAGCCCGCGCCGCTTTTCAAGCACGTCGCGCCTGTTTAGCTCAACTGTGTGGCGCACGCTTGCCAGCGCGCCCGACGAGCGCACGGCGTTTATCTCGGCGCGCCTTGAGCGCAGATTTTCGCTCGCCGCCCTTTTTAGCCTTTCGCGCATATCAACCACGCTCGCGCGCTCCTGAGCGTATTCTACTACGCACAGCTCCGCCGCCGCAGACGGGGTGGGCGCTCTAAGATCCGCCACAAAATCGGATATGGAGAAATCCGTCTCATGCCCCACTGCGCTGATAATAGGCGTACTGCTCTCATATATGGCGCGCGCGACGACTTCCTCATTAAACGCCCACAGATCCTCCACACTGCCGCCGCCGCGACCCACGATAATAACGTCTATATCGTCCCTCGCGCTTAAAACGCGCACGCCCCTTGCTATTTCCTCGGCCGCGCCAACACCCTGAACCGCCGCCGGATAGAGCGTCATATTCATTTTGGGATAGCGCCGCCTTATTATATTCGCTATATCCTGAATTGCCGCGCCCGTTCGCGAGGTAACTATGCCAACGCGCCTTGGGAGCAGCGGAATCTGCTTTTTCTTAGCCGCGTCAAACAGACCCTCGGCTTCGAGCTTCGCCTTCAATCGCAGGAATTTGGCGTAAAGCTCGCCCTCGCCCTCTTTTGCAAGCGTTCTTACATATAGCTGGAACTGGCCGTCCTTTTGATAGAGCGAAGCGTAACCCCGCGCGGTGACGGACATGCCGTCCTTTAAATCATAGCCGACGTCCGCCGCATAGGTGCGAAACATCACGCATCGCACAAGCGCGCCCTCGTCCTTGAGCGAAAAATAAATATGCCCTGAGGAATGGCGTTTAAAGCCGCTCAGCTCGCCCTTTACGGAAACGTCCTTCAAAAGCACGTCGCCCGAAACGAGCTTGGCAACATAATCATTAAGCTGCGAAACGGTGAGCGTATAGCCTTCAGCGAGCATATTTCATCCATAGCTTTCGCTTGCGAAAGCATTCCCTTCAAAATTTTAGCCGCAGGTTAAAATCGGAATTGAGGCTGGTTTTGCGCCTCCCAAATATCCCGCGCTATAAGCGCCGCGCCAACGGCGTTATCGCTGCTCAGGCGATTCTCCCCGAAAAACAGCTTTATATCCTCGCGCTCCGCCTTTTTTAGCCGTGCAAAAAGCAATTCGCGCAGCAGCGCGCTCGACATAACGCCGCCCGCAAGCAGTACGGCGCTTAATTTTTCGCTGTCGCAAGCGGCAATAATTAGCTTAATAAATGTACGCGAGAGGCAATCGTATACGGAATAGGCAAGCTCGCGCTTGCCCGCGCCCTCGTCTATGAGCCTTTGCGCCATAGTCTCAACGCCCGAAAACGAGCACTCAAGGCCGTTTATGCGCGCGGGCAGCTTGGGCGCGGCGCTTATATCCGCATCGCGCGCGAGCTTTTCTAACTCGGCGCCCGCAGGAAAGCCGAGGCCAAGGCTCACGCCCACCCTATCCACGAATTGCCCCGCGCTTAAATCCGAAGTGCCGCCAACGGGTTTTACATTGTGATAGCCCTCGGCGCGAAAAAGCTCCGTCGTGCCGCCGGAGATATGCAAGCCCAGAAACGGCGCCTGCATGAGCGCCTCGTTTTTATAGAGGGCGGCGCGAATATGCCCCGACTGATGGGAATTTTCATATAATGGCACATTGAGCGCCGAGGCTATGCTCCTTGCGGCCATAAGCCCCGAAAGGAAAACGGGCATATACGAATTTTCATCGTCCTTTGGCGCGCGGCTCGCGCCCACGGCGGCGATAAGGCCGCAATCGAGCTGCCCTAGCAGCTCCGGCACCATTTTGCTTAAATTTCTTGTGTGCTCAAACACCGCGTCGCTTTGGCGCAAGCCGCGTTCGTTTTTAGCAACATAAAGCACCGTCCGCTTATCGTGGACGATGCCATTTTCATCTATCAGCGCGAGCGAGGTGGTATAACAGCTCGTGTCTACACCCAAGAATACGCTCATTCTATCCCTTTAATTTTCTTGATACTGTGCCAAGCAGGCCGTTTATGAAAGCGGAGGAATCCTCGCCGCCGAAGCGCTTTGCAAGCTCCACGGCTTCATTTATGGAGACGCCGGTTGGAATATCTTCCCTATAAAGCATTTCATACAGCGCAACGCGCATAATGCAAAGATCCACGCGCGGGAGCCTGTCAAAGCTCCAGCCTATGGCGTTATCGGAAATATATTTATCTATCTCAGCTTTATTAGCTTCAATGCCTTCGATTACTCCGTCTGAAAAGGCCACGTCCGCCGACTCGACGGGTTCTAAAATGCCCGATTTTTCGAGCACGTCCTCGTATGTTTCCTCGCCGCCGAACATGCGCGCAAAAGCGAGCTTCATCGCCACCTCGCGCGCGGTTTTTCTGCTCATGTATAATTCCCCTTCTCGAATTTGCGGACGACTCCGCTTCTATTTTCCAAAAAGCCTGGTAAAGAAATCGTTTACGCGCGCACGGCCGCCATCGTCGAGCAGCATGCCGAAGAAATACGCTATGCCCACTATTACAACCAAAAGCAGCGTTCTGAAAAAGCCGATAGTCAAAATAAGCACGGTGAGCAATATGCCTAATATGACAAGCAGCAAACGCCATTTATATCTTCTTAGGAACTCCGCAAAATTATCCATAATGCGCTCCTAATCATATAGTCGACGGCCTTGACGGCAAGGGCGTATTAACTATAAGAACGGTTATCTCTTTAACGGCTATTCCCGAAAGTCCTTCTACATAAGCCTTTAGAGACTGCTGTATTTCCGGCACGGCGACAGGGGCGACGGTGTCGTTTTGCACATTGAGCTTGAGCGATATTCTCACTCCGCCCTCCACGGGCTGCACCTGGCTTTCGCAATCCTTAACCACCTGATTCGCGCGGCAATGGCGCTGAACCATGCTGTCTATCGCGGCAAGCGAAATATACGCCGCGCCGACCTCGGTGTTTAAAAGCAGCGCAGACGTTGGCATTGCGGGTGCGGGCGGATTGGTCATGGCGCCTATTAACCTGAAGGCTATCACGAGCAGAATAATGCCTATGCCCGCCGCGCACAGCGAAACCCCTATTCCGCTACCCGCGAGCGCCGCCGCATAAAAGAGCATTTCAGCCGTTATTAGATTGAGCGCTATGCCTATCATAGCGGCCGCAAATGCAACGGTGAGGATTATCAGGAACACAAGGAGTATTTTATCTATAACGCGAAATCGCATTTTAAGTATGCCTCCATTACTGTTCCGGCTGTATTTCTATAGGTTTTTCTTCTTTTTTAGCCTTTTCAAAGCTAATTGACTGCACCGCTATATTCACTTGCGACACGTTAAGCCCTGTCATAGTCTCAACAGCGTTCTTTATGCTCTTTTGCGCGCTGAGACATACCTCATGAATCTTAAAGCCGTATTTGACGGATACGGTGAGGTCGATGATCACGTTGTTTTCGGTGACTTCCACCTTGACGCCCTTGGTTGCATTCTTTTTATTGTTGAATATGCCGGCAATACCGTCCGCAACACCTCCGAAAACGCCTTCCACGCCTTCTATTTCGGCCGTGGCGAGCCCCGCTATGGTTGCGATAACTTCGGGAGAGAAAACTATTCTGCCGCCCTCAACATTGGTAGCTCCGCAAATCGCTTCGGTATTTATATCATTTGCCATGATAATTGCCTCCTATCGTATAGTTTCTACTAGTATAACAAAAAATGAGCTTTCTGCATAGGCGCTTTAGCTCATTTTATTTTGCGGCAACGTGAACTTTTTTTGAAGCTTGCGTCAAGAACCGGTCAGAATCTTAATATTGTCTGCATTTTCACCTGTTTCCCTGCGCACTATATCGAGGATCTGCGCGACCTCGCTTTGCGACAGCTCCAAAGCGTTTATCACCACGTTCACGGCTCCGCCGCGGAATGTGACGGCCGCGTCCGCAAAGCCCTTGGCGCGAATGAGGTTTTCTATCACGAACTCCTTTTCCATATTGTTTACAAGCTCGAGCTTTTGCTGCTGCGCGTCCTTTAGCGTTTCGGCGTCGTTTGCGGAAGCGGCGATAATTTCATCGAGATACCCTATCTCCATCTCGCGCACGGCCTCGCGCTCATCGCGGAAGGACTGGAAATAATCCTTAGGAGCGGACGCCTCGAGCGCCGGCTCTATGCTTACGCTTGACGCCGCCTCCGCCGCCTGCGTTTCGCGCCTTTGCGCCTCGTCCTTATTGAGTTTAACGCTCGCGAGCACCGCGAGCACGAGCAAAAGCCCAAGGCACACCAAAGTAGCGTTGCGCTTCACATTGGACGCGCGAGGCGCGTCGCTGCCCGTTTCCTTCATAGTATCTACCCCCCATTAGCTTTATTTTTCATTTCAAATATTTCCACCTTGTCAAGCTCAACGCCTAAAAGCGCGCGCACGGCGTTTTGAAGGTCTATCCTCACAGATATATCGGCCGCGCCCTCGGCCACCACTATAACGCCTCTTACGCGCGGCTGGCGCTCAGTTAGCACAATGGGCTCCGAACCGCCGGAGCCCGTTACCGGACGCGAGGATTCCACCCTGTTTTCACTCGTGCTCTCAGAGCCCGTAGTTATGCTCGACTGCGTATCCGCGCTCATTGCGGGCACGAGCTCAACTCCCGTTTCATAGGTTATCATCACGTCCACCGCGCCCGCGCCGCGAATTTTTGAAAGCACCTCGCAAAGACGCGCCTCGGTATCTGGCTGCGCTGGCGCGGTGGCGGGCGCGGCGCTGGACGAGGCGGCCTTTTCACCGCCGTTTATGCCCGTGAGCAGGCATATTCCAACGCCCAGAGCCGCAAGCAGCGCATACACGGCTATTTCAAAGCGCTTGTCGGCCTTCATTTTATCCGTCAGTTTCTTAAATAGCTCCATAGCGGCTCCTATGTGAATATTTTAAGCGGCTCCGCCACTATTATTATGAGCGCGAGCGCCACGGCGCGGCGCGCGCTGCTTTTAAGCCCGCCCTCGGGTAATATATATTCAAACACCGCTCCCAATATCGCCGCCACGGCTATTTTAAACGCGCAGGAATAGATAAGCTCCGCCATCACGGGTTCACCACCGACACCACGAGAGCGCCGCTTATTATAAACATCAATCCCACCGCCACCACCGCGGCAAAGAGATAGGTCAGCATATCGGCGGCATTTGAAAGCAGCTTGGGTATGCGCGCGTCGCTGAACGGCTCCGTGAGCGCGGCGGCGGCTCTTAGCGCGAGACTGGCGCCGCCTATTGAGATGAGCGGCGCGAGCGCTATGCCAACGGCTATCAGCATTGACGCGGCTCCGGCGGCGTTTTTGATTATCGCGGCGCTGCCTATCACATTTTCAAGCGCTCCCGATACCGCGCCGCCAACTATTGGTATGCTCTCGCGCAGCGCGTATTTTGCCGTGCGCACGGTGAGCGTATCCATGCTCCCCGCGCTCATGCCCTCAAGCGCCACAACGCCCGTATATATCGAAAACACAGCGCCTATCACCCACTTTACTATTGATTTTGCAAGCCCTATAAGCTTATCGAGCTTTATCGTATCCGATAGACCGCACACTATGCTCACCGCGCCCCCCGCCACTATAAGCGGCAATACGAGCTGCTCAAACGCGCGAACCACTCCCGCCGAGAGAAAGCCCATGAGCGGCTGTATCATGCCGCTTAGCGTAACGCCGCCCGCCGCGCTTAGCAGCACCGCGAAAACGGGCGTTGAAACCTCTATAAAGCGGCCAAGCCTGTCTATTGTATCCGTCGCGGAGGCGGCAAGCTTTGTTATGAGATACGAGAGGGAAACGGCGCACACCAAAAAGCACGCAAATGAAGCCGCGTCCTTTGCCGCGCCGCTGCCCGCGCCCTCCGCCAGCGCATTCAAAACGCCTGTCAGAAGCGCTATGGCTATCACCCCCGCGAGCGCCGCCAGCGCACTTTTTACCGAAGAAAGCGCCATCGCGCCCAGCTTTGAGAGCACATCGCCGTCAATATTGGGCGAAGCGGAAGCGAAAAGCTCCACAAGCTCCTTTGCGCTGGAAGCGCCCCAAAGCGCTTTCACTTCATTTGGCAGCAGCGCGAAGCTTTCCTCCCAGGCTGAAACGTCAGCGGCGGCAAGCTGCGCCTCCACCTCCGCGATAACCTCCTCATTTTCGGCAAGGACGGCGGCAGGGAGCAATATTATCAAAACAGATATTGCTAAAAGAAGCCTTCTCATTGCCCCAAAAGCCGCGCCACCACCTCAAGCACGCCCGATACGAGCGGCAGTGCGAGCATGAGTATCATCACCCGTCCCGCAAGCTCCACCTTATACGCTAAAGCGCTCTCGCCAGCGTCGCGGCAGACTCCGGCGGCAAACTGCGCCAGATACGCTATGCCTATCACCTTGAATATGGTTTTGATTCTCGCCTCGCCTATGCCAAGCCCGTTTGACAGGGCGGTAACGGAGCCAACGAGCGCGGAAATATCATCAAGGGCAAGTATCAATATCATAACGCTCGCCGCCAGCGTTACCTGCACAGACATTTCCGGCCTGTACGCGCGGAGCGTGAGCGCCGCCATCACGGCGGCGAGGGCTATGCCGGTGATTTTAAATATGCTCACGGGAAGCCTCCTTTGCAGGGTTTTCCGGCGCAACGGGGATATAAGATACGGGCGGGGGGCGGCATTTTGCGCGTGGCGCTAATACAGGCCGAATATGCGCTTTACGTCGTCAAAAAGCGAGCCTATATCGTTTATAAGCATGCCAAGCGTGATAATAAGTCCCGCGAGCGCGGCGAGCATGGCCATATCCTCCCTGCCCGTCTGCTTTAAAAGCTGGCATATTATCGCCACCAGAATGCCTATGCCCGCAACCTTGAGCACAAGTTCAACGCCCATCTTCCACCCCTCAAATCAATATCAGTGCCGCCGCGAGTCCCGAAAATATGCCAAGCTGCGCATAAAGCCCGCCATGCCTGCGCTTTTCAAGCGTATCCGCAAGCTGTTCAAGCCGTTTTACGGCGGTTTGAGCATTTTTGTTTTGTCCGCTCAGGCGCGTGTGCCCAAGCACGGCAAGATAATCCGCAAGCGCGGCGCGCTCGCTTGGATTAAGCACGCGAACGGCGTCGCTCGCGACCGCGCGCTCAAAAGCCTTTTGCGCCGTTTCGCCCAACAGCAGCGCGTCCAGCACCGTCTGCCAAAATGAAGGCAGTGCGAGCGGTTTAGCTGAAGCCAGCAGCCGCTTGAGCGGCAAGCGATTATAGCTCATCTCGCCGTCAAGCCTTTTTATATCGCTCGCGAGCGCGCGCAAAACGCTTATGCGCCGCGCTATACTGCTCGCGCGCGACATGCCGGCATAAGTGAGCGCCACAAACGCGGCGATAGCGAGAAACGGCTTCATAGCGCCATGCGCGAGGGCGCGCCCGCCTTTTCGCGCAAGAACGGCGCGTTGAGCTGCGAAAAGCTAAGCCTTGCGCCGTCGCGCTCCATAGCTATCAGGCGTTTAAAGCCGCCGTTTTCCATAAGATACGCTATTCTTGGGCGGCTGAGCGCGTCACATAGCCCGTCGGCGTGAGCGGAGGCTATCACGCTCACGCCGCAGCGCGCGGCGTCCGTGAGCGCGGCGGCGTCGCCCAAGCCGCCTATTTCGTCCGTTATAATAACGTCAGGCGACATGCTCCTTATGAGCATGACAATACCCTCCGCCTTGGGGCACGCATCCATCACATCCGTGCGCTGCCCCACATCAAACCCCGGAATGCCGTCGCGGCAGCCCGCTATCTCGCCGCGCTCGTCCAAAACGCACACCTTATGCGGCGCGGCGCCGCACTCGCCGTCGGACAAGCACCGGGCTATATCGCGAAGCAGCGTCGTCTTGCCCGCTCCGGGCGGCGAAACTATCAGCGTCGATACGGCTCTCGCGCGCGCTGAAAGCAGCATCGGCACGGCGTTGGCCGCGCAGCCGCGCTTTTCTCGGACAATTCTTATATTGAACGAGGTTGCGTGGGTGAGGCTGTCTATCCTGCCCGCGCTTGTGGCAACTCGCCCCGAAACGCCCACGCGTATGCCGTTTTCAAGCGTGATATAGCCCTTTTTCAGCTCCTCGTCCCGCGCGTATACAGAATAATCGCACAGCGCCTCCAGCAAGCGCGCGCACTCGTTTGCGCTCATAATATCCACGAGCGCGTCGCCTTGGGAAAACACGAGCTGCACCGGCCTTTTTGCGCGCACGCGAAGCTCCTCAAGGTCGTTTAGGCGCTTTTGAGCCAATATGCGCTTAGCGGTGCGCTCAGGAAAAAAAGGCATAAGATAGTTTATCGTGTCAAAACAGGTATACATAGCTTCACCCTCCGCTAGATAAGCTTATGTATACATCTTTGTGATTATTCACGGCTTTTGCAAACGCCCGCCAAAGCCGCGCGGGCGCAAAAAAATCCGCCCGGTTTTACCCGAACGGACAAAGCATGAAAAACGCAGTCTTTCATATCTACAGCTAGATTAGTTCCATATACGCGGCCATATCGCCTGTGACGCCGTTGTCGCGCCTGTGTGAAAAGAGCAATTCTTCATGCTCATAAGTGCAGCAATCCATTATGTTGAGATTGTCTTTTTTAATGCCCGCCTCTAAAAACTGCACGGCGGCGGCGACGTTTATATCGAGCTGCGCCTTGCCGGGCCTGCCGGGCTTTATGCACTCGTCCGTTTTAAATTCATCTGCGAATTGCTTTGCGAGCGCCTCGTCCACCTCATAATGGTCGACGCATATACATGGGCCTGTTGAAACGAGCATATCCTTTGGCTCGCAGCCATACTCCGAGCACATTTTTTCTATCACCCGCGCGCCTATGCGGCCGAGCGTACCCTTCCAGCCCGCGTGCGCAAGGCCGATGGCGCGCTTTTTCGGGTCGAAAACGAAATATGCGCCGCAATCCGCGTGACTCGTTACCAGAACGACGTTTTTTTCATTGGTGATAAGCCCATCGCACTTTGGAAGCGGCGTTTTATGCGGATCAAGCCCGCGGCCTCTATCCGCTTTTGTGACCTTGACCACATTCGTGCCATGCTCATAGCTCACTATAACCATATTTTCATATTCAAGCCCAGCGCCAAGACAGAAGCGGCGGAAATTTTCGCGCACGTTTTCATGCGGGTCATGCTTGCCATAGGTGAGATTGAGCGAACTGAAGGAGCCCTCGCTCACGCCGCCCGTGCGTGCGGTAAAACCATGCGAAAGCCCTTTTTGATTCGTGAGTATTGGTGCATGAAACAAACCTATCCCGCCTGCG